>DASQUF010000479.1:0-5159 GCA_035641435.1 Propionibacteriaceae bacterium
CCGACCAGCTCGCGGGCAAGGTCGTGGTCGACATCACCAACCCGGTCGACACCCAGACCTGGGACCGCCTCGCCACCCCGCCCGGCACCTCCGCAGCCGAAGAGCTCGCCCAGCTCGTCCCCCAGGGGACGCCGGTGGTCAAGGCGTTCAACACCACCTTCGCCCCCACCCTGGTCGCCGGTGAGGCCGCTGGCCAGCAGTTGGACGTGCTGATCGCCGGTGACGACAACGACGCCAAGCAGAAGGTCACCCAGCTGGCCGCCGACGGCGGCCTGCGCCCGATCGACGTCGGACCGCTGGTTCGGGCCCAGCAGCTGGAGCAGCTCGGGTTCCTCCACATCGCCATCCAGGAGCCGCTCAACCTCGGCTTCGCCAGCGCCGTCAAGCTGCACCCCTAAATCACCAGCAAATAGAAGCTTCCCCGTCTCAGGACATGAATTCTGGTCTGCGAGCTCAGGGTGCTATGCTCCCGCACGGCCTTCTGCGCTCTTTTCCGTTAGGCCGGTGCCCGCCGTGGTACCCCAGGATGAGATGAAATCTGGACAACCCCCGCATCCACCGGAAGTTCATCGCGATCCTCCTGCGCGTGCGGGCAGGGCGGGTGAACACCCTGGCCATCTGGAGGAGGTAGATGGGATGGCGTGGACTCGGGCGAGGCGGCGCTGGGCGTGGGTGCTCGCGCTCGGGCTGGCCGCGGTCGCGATCGCGGTCCCACTCACCGTGGCCCGGCGGGACGAGCCCACGCCGCGCGGCACCCTCCAGAACGTGCTTCTCAAGGATTTCGAGGTCCGGCAGGAAGCGACCGTTGTGCCCGCCGGCACCGTCAGCTTCCTCATCCGCAATCAGGGCCCGACCACCCACGAGGTCATCGTCGTACGAACCGACCTTGCCCCTGACAAGCTGCCGCTGCAGAGCGACGGGCTGACGGTCGACGAGGAAGAACGCGGCGTCAAGTTTCTCGAGGAGGTCGAGGGCCTCGACATCGACGACCGCGAGACCCTGATCCTGGACCTGGCGCCAGGCCACTACGTCTTGTACTGCAACCTGGAAGGCCACTATCTGGGGGGGATGTATGAGGCGCTCACCGTCCGCTGAGGTGGAAGCCGCGAGCGCGACCCGGCCCACGGCGGCCGGCGGCCGGTCCGGCATCGGCCGGCTGATCCCGCGGCTCCCGATCCTTGGCGACCTGCGCCTGGGTCGCCGGCTCGGCTGGGTCATCCCCGTGCTCATCGCCCTGGTGGCCGGGATCGTTGTCTACAACGCGCGAGCCCTCGACCAGCAGCGTGGCTCGGCGCTGGTCGTCAACCTTGCGGCGCGCCAACGGGCGCTGGTGGAACGATATACCACCGACGTCCTGCTGAAGGTCAACGGCTTCCAGGCCGACCCTGAGGCGAGCGCCGAGGACGTGCGCGAGCCGGTCGATGTGCTGCTGGACGGCGGCAGCGTGCGCGCACCGCAGGGCGATGGCTCCCGGGTCGAGATCCCGCCTGCCCGCGACTGGAGGGTCCGCCGCAAGCTCGAGCAGGACCGTCGTCTCATCGACAAGTTGATCAAGACCGGCGACGGCCTCCTGGACGGCGGCCGCGACGCCCCGAGCTATGAGGCCAACGTGACAGAGCTGCGGGTGCTGAGCGCGCAGCTGTCGAGCGTCTCCAATGACGCCGCGCGGGAGATCACCCAGGTGACCGAGGCATCCATCAGCCGGCTGGTCCGGATCGAGATCGCCCTTGGGGTGCTCGGCGTGCTCGCCGCCCTCGCCCTGGGGCTGCTGCTGCGGCGGGCCGGCGCTGAGCAGGCTGCCCAGTTCCGCTCGTTGGTGAACAACTCCTCGGACCTCATCACGGTGCTTGCGCCCGACGGCACGATCGCCTATCAGAGCCCCTCGGTGCAGCGGATGCTCGGCCGGCGACCTGCCGACCTCGACGGCACCGCCCTGGGCGACCTCGTCCATCCCGACGACCGGGACGACGTCAGCGTGTCCGTCACCAAGCTGGTGGAGGCGGCGCCGGGAGCGACCGCCAACTTCGGGTGCCGGTTGCAGCACAAAGACGGGTCGTGGCGTCACGTGGAGAGCATCTGCACCAACCTCGCCGACGATCCCCGCGTCAACGGGCTGGTGCTGAACATCCGCGACGTCACCGAGCAGGCGGCGTTGCGCCAGAGCATCAGCGACCTGCTCCACAACCTTGCCAGACGTAGCCAGGGACTGGTCGACCGGCAGCTCGAGCTGATCGACGAGCTGGAGAGGAACGAGGTCGACCCGGACCGGCTCCAGGAGCTGTTCCGGATGGACCATCTCGCCACTCGTATGCGGCGCAACGTGGAGAACCTGATCGTGCTGTCGGGCGTCGACCAGCGCCGCCGGTGGAGCGAGTCGGTACCGCTGCGCGACGTGGTCGAGGCCGCGGTGGCCGAGGTCGAGGAATACTCCCGCGTGCAGGTTGTCGGTATCGATGACCTCACCCTGGCCGGCCACGCCGCCAGCGACGTCGCCCATCTGGTCGCCGAGCTGGTCGAGAATGCCACCTCGTTCTCCTCGCCCACCACCAGGGTGGAAGTCTCCGGCGGTTTTACCGGCAACGGGTACGTGATCGAGATCGAGGACCACGGGATCGGGATGAGCGACGCCGAGCTGGACGAGGTCAACAGGCGGCTGGCCGAGCCGTTGGCGGCCGACGTCGCCGTGTCGAGAATGATGGGCTTCCACGTGGTCGGCCGCCTCGCGGCCCGCCACGGCATCAGAGTGCAACTCCGTCACTGCTGGTTCGGCGGGGTCACCGCGCTGGTGCTGCTTCCAGCGGTCCTGCTCGACTCGGCCGGCGAGCACCCGGCAATGGCACCGCCGGTGCCGGCCGGCGTCACGGTCTCGCCGGAGTCGCTCCTGCTGGCTCACGCCACGAAGTCGGGCTGGCAGCCGCGCTCGCACCCGTCGCTACGCCGGCACGCAGCGCCGGCACCGAACCGTGGCGGGGACACGGGTGCTGCCGCTGGGGCAGGCGAGCCGATCGACTAGGCGCTGCGGTCACGATGGGTACCTGTGAATGAGCGGCGGCGGAGCGCATGAGGGGGGACGGACCTGGTCCCGCCAGTACCGCCGCCCCTACACGGTCACCGGTGGACGCACCCGCTCGGCCCACGACGACCTCGAGCTGGAGACGCTGGTGCAGACGGTCACGGGGATCGACGAGCAGCTCGCTGGGCTGGGCCGCGAGCAGCGCTCCATCGCGGCGCTGTGCCGCGAGGTCGTCTCGGTCGCGGAGATCTCCGCCCGGCTCGACCTGTTACTCGGCGTGACCCGCGTGATCGTCGGCGACATGGCCCTCGAGGGCATGGTGGTGCTGTACCTGCCGCAGGCCACCGTCGCGGACGCTGACCTCCCGCCTGTGGAGCTTCTGGAGAGGGTGCTCCATGGCCTCAGGAACATCTCGTAGCCATCCGCGGCGCGCGGTCGTGCTGCTGGTCGGCTGCACGCTGCCCGCCCGTCGCCAGTTGCACGCCTTGACGTCGCCGACCGGTCAGGTACCGGTCACGCCGTCGGTCAGCTCGCGCAGGATGTCAAGGTGTCCGTTGTGCCGGGCGGTCTCCTCGACCAAGTGGAACAGGATCCAACGCAGCGTGACCGGCCCAGCACCACGGACCGGCCGTTTGGAAAGGGTGTCCAGGTCCAGGGAGGCGACCAGGTCCCGGTAGCGCGCGCACTGCGCCTCATACTCGTCCAGCAGCTGAGCGATCGGGACCTCCACGGCGATGCGCATCTCCCGGTCGGGATCCTCCTCGGTCCAGGGGCCGTGGTCCTCCTCACCCAACAGCATGACCTGGAACCAGAAGTACTCGACCCAGCGCAGATGGTTCACCAGGCCGGCCAGGGTCATCAGCGGGGAGGTGGACAGCGGCGCGCGCCGGGCGTCAGCCTCGGCGAGGTGCTCGCACTTGGCGTGGACGGTGGCGCGGGCGTAGTCCAAGAAGGTGGTGAGGATCGTGCGCTCGTCCCAGCCAGATGGGATGTCGGTCCGCGGCATTGGCATGATCCTGCTACACCACCTCCAAGGTCGATTGAACCAGACCAGTGGGTACCCCAACAGCCCAACCCCACCGCGCCGAGCCCCGATCACTGCCACGAGGTCGAGGTGCGCTCGTGCTCACCGGCCGTGGCATCTCAGCCCCCGTTGGGCGGGCTTCCCCGGCCGACACCCGGCCGCGGGGGATCGGACCCTTGTGCGCTGTCTTGTCCTCTGCTGAGATCGTCTGGCCTCCAGACGCGGCAACCAGGGAGAGGAGTGGTGCCCACATGGCGGATACGAGAAGCCCCCAGGAGGTCTTCGGCCACCACGGACAGGCGCTCGGGGCCGAGGACCTCGACGAGATCGTGGCCGACTACAGCGACGACGCCGTCCTCATCACCCCGGCGGGCGTGCAACGCGGCAAGGATGGCATCCGCCAGGCCTTCATCAAGCTCCTGGGCGAGATCCCGCAGGCGGCCTGGGACATGAAGACCACGATCTACGAGGGCGACATCCTGTTCCTGGAGTGGGGCGCCGAGGGCGGCGGCAACCGGATCGAGGACGGCATCGACACCTTCGTCTTCCGCGACGGCCTGATCCGCGTCCAGACCGTCCGCTACACCTTGCAGCCTGCCGGCTGACGAAGGGGAATCGCGGCGTCACGGCGCTGCTAGGATCCGCCTGACCGCGCGACAGGAGGACCCATGCCCAAGGACGAGGTCGCTCGAGACCCGATGCTGGAGCGGCTGGATGCGTTCGTCGGCGAATGGACCGTCGAGGTGCCGTTCGCCCCCGGGGTGAACGGGCACGCCGTGTTCGAATGGGTGCTGGGCGGGCAGTTCCTGATGGAGCGCTCGGAGGTCCCCGACGTTCCCGAGGCCCCCGACGGCATCTCGATCATCGGCGTGGACCGCGACGGTTCGGCGTACACCCAGCACTACTTCGACTCGCGAGGGGTCGTTCGCCTGTATGCGATGACCTTCCGCGACGGCGAATGGACGCTGTTGCGGGACGCGCCGGACTTCACGCCGCTGGACTTCTGGCAGCGTTTCACCGGGGAGTTCAGCGCCGACGGCCGCACCATCAGCGGCCGCTGGGAGACGTCGCAGGACGGCTCCGCCTGGGAGCTTGACTTCGACCTGACCTACCGGAAGGTCA
>DASQUF010000480.1:0-3941 GCA_035641435.1 Propionibacteriaceae bacterium
CCCTGGCGCAGGCGCTGGACATCGCGGAGCGCTTCGACCCGGCGGAGGTCGGCGTCGTCGTCGACACCTTCCACCTGTGGTGGGAGCCCGGGATCGCCGACCAGATCCGGCGCGCCGGAGACCGCATCGTCAGCTACCAGGTCTGCGACTGGATCACCCCGTTGCCGGCGGACACGCTGCTGGCCCGCGGCATGATGGGCGACGGGCACATCGACTTCGCCGCCTTCACCCGTGCGGTGGCGGCGGCCGGGTACTCCGGAGACATCGAGGTGGAGATCTTCAACGCCGACCTGTGGGCGCAGCCGCCGGCCGAGGTCGTGGACACGATGGCGCAGCGCTACCTCGACCTGGTCGCGCCCTACTTGACCCGCTAGGAGACTGTGAGCCGCCTCGAGACGCACCGCCCGCAGGAGCGGTGAGGTGTCGGGTGTTCTTGCCGGTTTCGCCACCATCGGCCTCATCATCGGGCTCGGTTTTCTGCTCGCCCACCTGAAGGTCCTGGACGCGACCGCGCAGCACGTGCTGACCCGGACAGCGTTCTATGTGGCCAGCCCAGCCCTGATGGTGACGGTGCTGGGCGGCACCGACGTACACCGGCTGTTGTCGGCGAACCTGCTGGCATCGCTGGGCAGCGTCGCCGTGACCGCCACGATCGCCATCCTGCTGGCCCGGCTGGTCTGGCGGCGCGACGGCGGGGAGACCGTCATCGCCACCTTCTGTGCGGCCTACGTCAACGCGGGCAACCTGGGACTACCCATCGCCGCGTATGCGCTGGGCGACGCGGCGCTGATCGCTCCGATGCTGCTCGCCCAGCTGCTGGTGCTGCAGCCGAGCGGGCTGGCCGTACTCGACGGGCTGACGCACACGCCGAGCCCCGGCATCTCCCGGGGCCGGCTGCTGCTGGTCCGCCTCGGCGCGCCGTTCCGCAACCCGCTCGCGGTGGCGTCTCTGGTCGGACTGTTGCTGGCGCTGACCGGGATCGAGCTGCCGCTTCCGATCAACGCGCCGCTGACCCTGGTCGGCGGAATGGCCGTCCCGGCCATGCTGCTGGCGTACGGGATCTCGCTCCGGCTCGGGCCGGGACTGGGCGCCGGCGAGCCGCCGGCCCAGATCACCGCCCTGGTCGCCCTCAAGCTGGTCGTTCAGCCGGTGGTGGCATACCTGCTCGGGGCGTACGCGGTCGGACTGGAAGGACATGACCTGCTGGCTGTCACCGTCATCGCCGCACTGCCCACCGCGCAGAACGTCTTCACCTTCGCCATGCGCTACGACCGGGGCGTGATCCTGGCCCGGGACACGATCTTCGTGGCCACGCTGATCTCCGTTCCGGCGATCATCGTCATCACCTGGCTGCTGTCGTGAGCTCGGTCCAGGCCTCGGCCGACGTCGTCACCGTGGCGTCGGTGTCGGCCGCCTCCTCGATGGCGAGCGCGATCTGGTGGTCCTGCACTCCCTCGGCCAGCGGGTAGGGTTCGAGTCCCTCGCCGCGGACCCAGCTCGCGGTCTGCTCCAGCAGCGTGGCCATGGCGATCTCGTCGTCCATCCAGCGGCGACCGGGATAGGGGTTGCGGTAGAGCACCTCGTCGCCTAGGGAGATGTGCTCGGTGTCGTAGCCGACCAGGTCGAGGTCGTACCCGGTCTGCCGGCGCACCAGCGGCGTACGGACGAGCGTGCGGGGACCGGTCATCCGGACCACCTCGTCGTTGTGCAGCTCGCCCGCCGATCCCCGGACGGTAAGCCGGCGGAACCGCAGCAGGTTACGGGTCTGCTGCTCGGTGAAGTCGTACACGCCGGAACGCCCGTCGCCGAAGTCGACGGTCGCGATCGTCGTGGTGGTCGGGTGCTCCGCCTCGTCATCGGTCCACCCCGCCCGGCTGAGCGGGCTGACCAGGTGAGCGGTGAACCGGGTGGCCCGGACCGAGACGGGGCCCCGGCCGGCGCCGAGCAGACCGCGGATCAGCGCCACGGCGTGGTACTGCTGGGTGGAGGAGACCTGCACCTGGGTCGGCGTGCCGAGCGCGCCGGTCGCCACCAGGGCTTTGCGGGCGGCGTGGGTGGGCATCAGGGGATACTGCTCGGCCACGGCAACCCGTCCGGAGCTCGCCACCGCCGACCAGAGCGCCCGGAGGCCGGCCAGATCGGGGGCGGGAGGGGTCTCGGCCAGCACCGGCAGTCCCCGGTCGACCGCCTCGACGATGTACTGCGGCGTCAGCGGCTTCGGTGTGGCGGTCAGCACGAAGTCGACCTGCGCCTCGTGGAGACACGCGTCCAGGGAGGGAAAGGTCGGCACCTCGAGGTGGCGGGGCGTACGCACCACCGCTCCGACGCAGCGGACCGTGTCCAGCTCCCGGGCCACCCCGAGCAGCGCCTGGGCGCGAAAGCCGCTACCGACAATCGCAAAGGTGGTCATCGCTGCCTCCGTCGCTGACAGGGCGGCGTCATGGAACTGACACTATGCGGTCTCGTCTGAGCGGGACTCCTTGCGGCGGCGTGCGCGCCGGGGCGGAGGAGTTCCGGCGAGGGCCGCCACGACGTTGGCCTTGAGGCGGCCGAGAACCATGGCCCAGGCGTCCGCCATGAACGCCGCCTGGTCGGATGTGTTGACCACCTGGTGCACGACGACCCGGCTGCCCTCGCCCTCGGGATAGACCCGGAGATAGCCGGCCAGCGGGTGCCCGGGCACCGGCACGTTGCCGTCGTCGAAGTCCCAGCTCATCACGATCAGCTGAGGCGGGACCACGAACTCGTAGCGCCCGCGAACCTCGGTGCCCCACTCCAGCGTGGCTGCGAACCGGTCCCCCTCGATGGTGACCGGAACCTGCAGCCAGCGCGAGTAGAGCTCGCCGTCGGTCAAGGCGGAGAAGGTTGTCGCCGGCGGAGTGGTCACGACCACCTCGGCGACCACCACCGGGGCGGTGGTCGTGGTGGTGAGGGCCTGCTCGGGCAGCTCATCGGCCTGGTGCCACTTGCCGGCGTCCTCGAGTGCCCCGTGCAGACCGGCGAGGGCGGCGGGCTTCGCGCGGTAGCGCCGGGACGTGCCGACCTTGGTCATCTCCACCAGACCAGCGCGCCGAAGGACACCGAGATGTTCGGAGATGGTTGCTGCGGTGAGGGCGAAGGCGGCGGCGATCTCGCCGGCGGCTTGGTCCCGGTCCCAGATGCGGGCGAGTATCTCGCGGCGGGTCCGGGACCGGAGAGCGCGCATCCTGGCGTCAAGGTCCGTCATCCGCATTGCCTCTCATCGCCGACAACTCTAGTATTACGGTGCTTACCTAATTAGGCGTTCACCAAAGGAGGGGACGTGACGAAGTACTTGGTGCTCTATCGGTCGGGGATGACAGCGAGCGAGCAGATGGCCCAGAACACGCCGGAGCAGGCCCAAGCGGGGATGGATGCCTGGATGGCCTGGGCCGGCCAGGCCGGCGACGCCATCGTCGACCTGGGTTCACCGACGTCGGTGGTCGATCCGGGCGGCGACTCGGGGGACCCGATCGGTGGTTACTCGATCCTGCAGGCCGAGTCGCCCGATGCGCTGGCCAGGCTTCTCGATCGCCACCCGCACAAGACGACGGGCGGCACCATCGAGACGCTCGAGCTGCTGTCCATGCCGGGGATGTGAGCGCGGGTCGCCGGTGCTAGTCTCGGTCGGCCCGACTGACTTCTCACTCCGCGGCGGCTACCGGGACTCCGCGGCCGTTGCTGGTGCCGCGAAGTCCGGGTAGGTGCCGCGGAGTGGAGGTCGGCCGGCGAACGGGCGCGGCCTCAAGATCCCGGCCGAGATCGACGAGACCGACAACGCCACGTCGCTGGCCGTTCGCATCGACGGCGGCGAGGTCCGACGGCTCAACTCCGCGCCCTGCCGCGGCTGACGTTCGCTGGGGAATCGTTCCGAGGCCGGCGATGTTGCGCAGACGTGAAGAAGATCGGTTTTCTCTCCTTCG
>DASQUF010000481.1:0-17993 GCA_035641435.1 Propionibacteriaceae bacterium
CGAAGTAGTGCAGGTCGCATGGTTGGTAGTGGTTGACGGCCAGCCCCGCCCCGATCTCCGCCAGCCACTTAGGAGCGAGCGAGCGCCGGCCGCAGCAGTCGACGACCACGTCAGTCGGGATCTGTCCGCCCAGCGTACGCAGGCCGACCACCCGGGGCACCGCTTCCCCGTCAACCGCGGCCAGACCCTCTACCCGCTCGATGCGGACCTCGATGCGGGGCTCGTCGTGGACCACCCGGCGGACGACAGCCTCCAGCACCGGCCGCCGGGCCATCAGGGCGAAGTCGTCCTCGAAGCCCTTACCGAAGTCGAACCCCGCCTTGGCGATCCCGTGCGCCAGCATGGCCTCGACAACGTCGGGCACCTCCTCCCGTAGGACCCGGCCGACACGGCCGCGAAACACGTGCCCGTGCTGGCCCTGGGGTACTCCCGGCCGCGGCCAACGGAAGAAGTCGTCCTCAGCCGTGCCATCCATGGGATCGGGGTCCGAATCGAGGACGACGACCTGGTGGCCGCGGCGGGCCAGCATCAGCGCGACAACTTGTCCGACCAGCCCGCCCCCGGCCACTGCTACATCGGCCACGTCGCCTCCCGACTGGGTCAGGTCGCTGCTTCGCCCCAGGCTATCCCGTGACGGTGTGCCGACTCAGCGTCTTGAGCCACTCGGTTCGGCGCCGCAACGATGCCCGGGACAGCCACGCATCCTGGACGACCTCCGCCAGCTTGTCGCAGGTCAGCTCGCCGATCCGGCTGCCCCGGAGCAGCACCGACGGGTGGCCTTCGAAGTGGGCGATCGTGAAGAACGGGGTGGTGGGGTCCTGCACCCTGGCGAGCTCAGCCTTGGCCGCCCTACCCCTCCGCGCCACCCGCAACGTGAAACTCGACTGCGGTTGCGCGCTTGACCTGGAGTGTGCTCCAGGTCGGACAATGGACCCATGGCGGAGCTGGTCGACGAGACAACCACCTACTCGATCGCGGAGGCGTCCGAGCGGCTCGGGCTGAGTCCCGACACCCTGCGGTACTACGAGCGGGACGGCCTGCTGGTCGAGACGCCGGGACGGGCATCGTCCGGCCACCGCCTCTACACCGAGAACGACCTCGGCTGGATCACCCTGATCACCCGGCTGCGGGCGACCGGGATGCCGATCCGGACGGTCCGTGCGTACGCCGAGCTGTGCCGCCAGGGCGAGGGCAACGAGCTGGCCCGGCTCGACCTGCTCTACCAGCACCGCGACCAGGTGCTGGCCCAGCTGGCCCAGGTCACCGACCACCTGGGCGCGATCAACCGCAAGATCGGCATCTATGAAGAACGACTGACCGGCGAGGCGGGCACGGGCCGGTAGCCGCCCTTGACCTGGAGTGCGCTCCAAAGGAGCAGCCTAAGACTTGACCACATCGACGACCGATCTGACCACCCGGACCCCGGTCCGAGAAGCCGCGCTGCAGTATCGACCGGTAGGTCGCGGGCGCCTTCGGTCAGTGCGCGTACGCGATCCGGTCGACCACGTAGCGGGCAATGGCCAGCGAGGAGGTCGCGGCCGGTGAGGGCGCGTTCCGAACACTCGTGATTCCGTCGCTCTGGCTGATCCGGAAGTCGTCGACGAGGGAGCCGTCCCGGTCGACCGCCTGGGCGCGCAGGCCGGAGCGGGCGCGGACGACGTCGCCGGGACCGATCTCGGGTACGTAGCGGGCCGCCGTACGCATGTACTGCCGGATGGAGAGCGAACCAGCCATCTCCTTGACCCCGGTACGCCAGTGCGACTTGGCCATCCGCCAGAAGCCGGGCCAGCTGACCAGGCTGCTGATGTCTCGCGGGCTGACGGCCGCGCGGCGGTAGTGGCCCCGGTCCAGGGCCAGCACGGCGTTCGGGCCGACCTCGAGGTCGCCGTACACCCGGCGGGTGTAGTGGACGCCGAGGAACGGGTACCGCGGGTCGGGGACGGGATAGATCATGCCGCGGACCAGGTCCCGCTTGGCCGCCTTCACCGTCATGTACTCACCGCGGAAGGGCACGATCCGCGGGCCGTCGATCCCGTCGGCCAGTCGGGACATCCGGTCGGCCTGCAGCCCGGCGCAGATCACCAGGCGGTCGACCCGGTGCACCTGCCCGGCCGTGCTCACCTCGATCGCATCGCCCTGCCGGGACACGCCGGTGACCGGCGTCGACAGCAGGATGCGACCGCCGGCGGCCTGGATGTCGTCGGCGAACGCCCGGGCGATGGCGACGTAGTCGGTGATCGCCGTGGCCGGGGAGTGCAGGGCGGCCAGACCGATGGCGTGCGGCTCGACCTCGGTGATGCCGGCGCCGGGGACACGGCGCAGCCCGGGCACCCGGTTCTCCCGTGCGGTCGCCTCCAGCTTGTCGAACCGGCCCATCTCGGACGCGTCGACCGCGACCACGAGCTTGCCGCACTCCTCGTAGGGCAGCTTGTGCTCCGCACAGTACTCCCGCAACAGCGAGCGCCCGAGCGTGCACAGTTCGGCCTTGAGGCTGCCCGGCTTGTAGTAGATGCCGGCGTGCACGACGCCGGAGTTGTGCCCCGTCTGGTGCCAGCCAAGCCGGTCCTCCGCCTCGAAGACCACGATCTGGGCCCCCGGATGCCGCAGGGCGAGCTCGCGGCCGACGGCCAGGCCGACGATGCCACCGCCGACAATCCCGAAAAGGTCGTTCGTCACGGGATCAGTTTCGGGTAGTTCCTGAAGTGGCGCAGGCTGTTATGCCCCGCCGCCGGCTACGAAACCGTAACGCCCGGCCGTCAGCCGCAGCCGACTCCATTTTCCGGCTCATTCGGCAGCAGGGGCTCGCAAACGTCGTCGACAGCTGCCAACGGCTCCACTCCCGCCCTTGTCTTTAGCAATGCTAAATATATTCTGGATGGGTGCCCACGAAAACCCGCCCCCCGCGCGCCACGCTGGAGCTGGCCGACGCGCTCCGACCGGCGGTGCTGCGGCTGGCTCGGCGCATCCGCCAGACTCGCGACGAGTCGATCGAGCTGACCGCGAGCCAGTCCTCGGTGTTGGCCGCTCTGGCGATCCGGGGCCGGCTGAGCATGGGCGAGCTCGCCGCCGAGGAGCGGGTCCGGCCGCCGACGATCACCCGGGTGGTCAACGCCCTGGCCGACCGCGACCTGGTTCGGCGAACCCCGGCGCCCCACGACGGCCGACAGAGCCTCGTCGAACTGACCGACGCCGGGCGCGCGCTGCTGCTGGCGAACCAACGACTGCGCGCTGAGTGGCTGGCTGAGCGGCTGGCTGAGCTGGACGCCGCCGAGCTCGACGTGCTGCGCACCGCCATCCCGCTGATGACCCGAGTGGCCGCCGGGTGAGTCTCGAAACCTCTCGTTCCCCGTCCGACGCGCCGCCCGCTCCCTCCCGCAGCACCTTCGCCGCCCTCGCGCTGCCCAACTACCGGATCTTCGCGGCCGGTGCCCTGGTCTCCAACGTCGGCACCTGGATGCAGCGGGTGGCCCAGGACTGGCTGGTGCTGGACCTCTCCGGCGGATCGGGTGTCGCGGTAGGCATCACCACCGCCCTGCAGTTCGTCGGGATGCTGGTCCTGTCCCCGTACGCGGGGGTGATCGCCGACCGGTTCGACCGCCGCCGGATCCTGATGGTCACCCAGACCTGGCTCGCCCTGTGCGCCGCGGCCCTTGGCCTGCTGGCGATCACCGGACTGGCCGAGACCTGGCACGTCTACGTCATCGCCTTCCTCTTCGGGCTGGGCACGGCGTTCGACAACCCCGCCCGGCAGGCGTTCGTCTACGAGCTGGTCGGCCCGGAACGCCTGCCCAACGCCATCGGGCTCAACTCGGCCACCTTCCACGCCGCTCGCATCGTCGGGCCGGCCGTGGCCGGCTTCGTGATCGCCGGCTTCGGCACCGGTTGGGCCATCCTGTCCAACGCGGTCACCTACCTGGCCTTCATGCTCGCCCTGCGCCTGCTCGACCCGTGGCGGCTGCGGCTCGAGCCGCGGACAGAGCGGAGCGGCGGCCAGATCCGCGAAGGCTTCGCCTACGTCAGCAGGCACCCCCAGATCCTGCTGGCCTTCGGCGTCGCACTCTCCGTCGGCACCTTCGGCATGAACTTCCAGCTCACCTCGGCCCTGATGGCGCAGCAGGAGTTCGGGCTGGGCGCGCAGCAGTACGGCCTACTCGGCACCTTCGTGGCCGTCGGGTCGCTGACCGGGGCGCTGCTCGCCGCCCGGCGTACGCGAGCCCCGAGCGGCCGGTTCCTGGTCGGTATGGCGCTGGCGTTCGGCGCCATCGAGGCGGTCGCCGGACTGATGCCGACGTACGCGACCTTCGCGGCCGTGCTGCCGGTCATGGGCCTGGCCTGCCTGCTCACCCTGACCGCCGCCAACGCGTCGGTGCAGCTCTCGGTGGACCCGGCCCTGCGCGGACGGGTGATGGCGTTGTACGCGACCGTGCTGCTGGGCGGGACGCCGATCGGGGCGCCGCTCATCGGTTGGGTCGGTGAGGCGCTCGGGCCTCGCTGGACGCTGATCGGCGGCGGCGCGCTGACCATGCTGGGCGTCGCCCTGACCGCCCTCCTCCTCGCTCGCGCGGCGGAGCGCCGAACCCTGTGAGCTGAGACCCCGGCTCGCTCTACCCTGGCCGTATGCGCAAACTTGCCGCCACTGTGCTGGTGGGCCTGGCCGCTCTCCTTGGTCTGGCCGCGTGCTCCTCGGGAGTCAGCGCCGAGGACGCGTACAAGATCGGCTGCCCTGCCGTGGACTCCGCCGCCAGTGGCGGCTCCTTGGTCAACGAGGCCACGGTGGCCGGGCTGAAGCAGCTTCGCGACTCGGGTGTGCTCGACGCCGAACCCCAGCGCTGGCTCGAGGCGACCATCTCGTTGCTCGAGTCCGACGACCCGAGCGAAGTGTCCTCCGAGGCGAAGGAGCTCATCATCAAAGGCTGCGCGGACAACGGGTACCCGTTGCGGAACCTCAGATAGATTCCGGGTGGCGCGCCCCAACCCCACTTCGAGCCCTCTGCTGCTTCCTCGCGCCCTCTGCAGAGGGCGCGAGGAAGGGGTTAGGGGCGGGAGGTGGGGGTCTGCTAGCGTCGGGGGACCAACGGCCCGAGGAGGTGAGAGCGATCCCAGCAGCATCCGGCAGGACGCTCGTCTGCCCCGGGTCCGTATCCGCCTGATCCGGTCGGCGGGGGCGTCCACGTGACCCCTAAGGACCGATCATGCCTCTCTCCCTTCTCTCTTCCCCTTCTGTCGTCGACGGCGTACGCGAGCGCGCGTTCCACGTCGGCGATGTCCCCGGCATCCTGTGGGATGCCGACCCGGGGCCAGCTCCGGTGCCGCTGATCCTGCTCGCGCACGGCGGCGGGCAGCACAAGGCGGCGCCGGGGATCGTGGCCCGCGCCCGGCGGTTCGTGGCCGAGCTCGGCGCAGTGGCCGTGGCGATCGACGCGCCGGGCCACGGGGACCGTCCGCACGATCCGCAGCTGGCGGCGCGAGCGGCCGAGCTGCGCGCCCGGATGGCCGCTGGTGAGTCGGTGACGACACTCCTCACCGAGGACAACGAGCGCGCCTCGACCGCGGGGGCCGAGTGGCGCGCGGTGCTCGACGCGCTGGTCGAGGCCGGGGTGGGAACCGGCGCAGTCGGGTTCTGGGGCATCTCCATGGGATGTGCCACAGGGATCTCGCTGGTCGCATCCGACTCCCGGGTCACGGCGGCGGCACTCGGGCTGGCCGGGGCCGAGGGTCTCGCGGCACCGGCCGCTCGGATCACCGTGCCGGTCGAGTTCGTGCTGCAGTGGGACGACGAGTTCATCCCGCGCGCGTCGGCGCTCGCGCTGTTCGACGCCTTCGGGTCGGCGGAGAAGACGCTGCACGCCAACCGGGGCGGGCACATGGCGCTGCCGCGCTTCGAAATAGACAGCGCGGTGCGGTTCTTCGCGCGGCACGTCGGGTGAACGAGCGCGGAGACCCGTCGCCACCGGGCCACGCCTGCCTTCTCGAGGCGGCAAACGGCGGGCCGGCGGTTAGCCGCCAGGACCCTGAGCGACCAGCTCGTCGAGGTCGGGCAGTCGATCGAGCCCGCGGATGACCGGAAACATCCGGTGGTTCTGGGCGAACCTCTCGCGGTGGCGGTTCAGGAAGAGCCAGTAGCCGGCCGTGAATGGACAAGCGTCAGGCCCCACTCGCACCTTGGGGTCGTACACGCACGGGCCGCAGTAGTCGCTCATCTTGTTGATGTAGTTGCCGCCGGCCGCGTAGGGCTTGGTGGCCAGCTCGCCGCCGTCGGCGTGCTGGGACATGCCGACCACGTTGGGCACCATCACCCAGTCGTAGCCGTCCACGAACGACCGGTGGAACCAGTCGGTCAGGGCGGCGGGGTCGAAGCCGCGCTGCAGGGCATAGTTGCCGAGAACCATCAGCCGCGGGATGTGGTGGGCCCAGCCGTGCTCGCGCACCGACCTGAGTATGCTCCGTAGGCAGTTCGCCTGGGTCCCCTCCGGGTCCAGCTCGACGAACCACCTCGGGAGCTCCGTTCGAGCGCCGAGCTCGTTGCGCGAGCGGTACTCGTCGCCGAAGTACCAGTAGAGGTTCCAGATGTAGTCCCGCCAGCCGATGATCTGGCGGGAGAACCCCTCGACCGCGGCGATCGGCGCGTGTCCCTCCGTGTACGCGTCCTCGGCGGCCCGGACGATCTCGATCGGGTCCAACAGGCCCAGGTTCAGCGGTGCGGAGAGCAGCGAGTGGGACATCCACCGGTCCCCGCTCAGCATCGCGTCCTCGTAGCGGCCGAAGGTCGGCAGCCGGTGCTCGACGAACCAAGCCAGCGCGGCCAAGGCCTCCTCCCGGGTGGCGGCGAAGCGTCGCGGCCCGTCCTCGCCGACGAACTCCACTCCGTCGGCGGTCCACGCGTCCAGATCCGCCCGCACCTGCGCATCGATCTCGTCCTCGTCCGGCCACCAGGGATCCGGTACGCCGAGGGTGTCGCGGCGCTTCGGAGGCGGCTCGCGGTTGTCGGCGTCGTAGTTCCACTGGCCGGTGACCGGCTTCCCGTTGGCCATCAGGACGTCGAGCCGCTCGCGGGCGTTGCGGTAGAAGTCCTCCATCAGCAGCCGCCGACGGTCCCGGCCCTCCGCCCACCGGGCGAAGTCCGCCCGGGAGGTGGCGTAGCCACGGGCCGGCAGCCGGTCCAGGTCGACGGTCTCGGCCGTCTCGTCAACGAAGTGCAGGGCCGCCCAGGACGTCGGCTGGACCACGTCCAACGGCTCGTCGTAACCCTGGAGGACCTCCCGGTAGGTGTCGGCCGGCCGGTAGTCACACTGGGTCTCGCCCAGCTCGGCGGCCCGGTGCCGCATCGCCGACAGGATCAGGTGGGCCTTCTGGCGGTGGAAGCGGCGACGCTGGAACACCCGTCTCGACTCGATCAGCAGGACCCTGTGGGCGGAGGAGTCCAGGAAGTGCGGGCCCAGCTGGTCACCGAACAGCCAACGACGCCGGCGCATACCGATGTCGTACCCGTTCAGCGGGAGAACAGGCTGCCCGAGACCGTGGTGACGAAGTTCTTCATCGAGTCGGGCAGGTCGCGCAGGTGCCAGTTCGGCGGGCCGGCGTACCACGGAAGGTCGTCCGGGTCGGCGTCGTCGTCGGTGTCGGCGGCCACGATGGCGTCCAGCCAGCGCTCGCTCCCGCCGAGCACGATGGCGTACGGCAGGACCTCCGAGATCTCGCGCAGCTCCTCCCCCGCGGGCATCTGGTTTGTCGGGTGGCTCAGCAGCTCCGAGCGGAGCGCGCCGAGCCCGCCGAGGAGGGCCGAGCCTTTCGCGGTCCGGGACGGCAGCTCCTGGGCGACGAACACCAGGCCAAGGGCCAGGATGATCAGGGCCAGTCCCACCAGGCCGAAGGTGGTGAACGCGGCCAGGATCGCGGTGACGGCCACTGCGGCGATCAGCGCCCCGAGCGCGAGCTGGGTGAACCGGCTACGGGTGGCGTCTGGCCGGCGCTCGAACCAGCCGTTGCTCACCACCTCGTCGTAGAGCGTGTCCTGGACGCCGCCGATCGTCTCGTTCACCCGGCTGGGCAGCTCGGAGACCTTGACGCTGGAGCCCTGCGGCGCGATCCCGTCCAGCAGCTGGGTCTCGAACGGCCGTAGCCCGTCGGGCCCGCCGCTCAGCCGAGTCAGCTCCCAGTCGGTCCGCGCGAACTCGCCCGCCCGCGGCAGCTCGGTGATCTTCAGGTGTCCGCGGACGGCCAGGTCGACCACCGTGGCGGTGACGTCGATCGGGTCGACGCGCTCGTCGGCGACCGTTCCCACGTGGCCGGGCCGGATGTCCCCCACCACCCGGAACTCGCTCTGGCCGGGGCCGGTCGGGACGAACTCACCGACCCGGCTGATCTGACCGGCGGCGCTGGCGTCGGTGCCGGTCCGCCGGTGCAGCAGGTACAGGCCGATCGCGCCCAGCGCCAGCAGACCGAGGGCCAGGGCGAGCGGCAGCGGCCGGGCCGAGAAGGCCCGCCCGACCGTCCAACGGAAGGCGACCTGCTCGTTGGCGGCCACGGCGCCGGGCGGGAAGCCGATGTCGATGGCGACGACCTGGCCCTCGCCGCGCGGCCCGTCGCGGAAGGTGGGCACCTGCGCCCCCTCGGTCCCCGCCGCGGCGAATCTGCAGGGAGTAGTGGAGTTGGGGTTGCCGGCGGTGCACCTGATGTAGGTGAACTGGGTCGGGATCTGCACCGTCGCGCTGAACTCGGCGACCTGCGCGCTCAGCCCCTGCAGGAGCCGCACCCGCAACGCGGTCCCGTCCGGGATGTTGACCACCGCCCCGGTGACTGTGTAGCTCATCACCACCTCGTTGGCGCCGTTGGTCGGCACGGTGATGGTGGTGAACCGGGCGTCCTCGGTGACGTTTGGGGTGACGGCGGCCCTGCCCGCCGTCGCGGTGATGTCG
Source organism: Propionibacteriaceae bacterium (assembly GCA_035641435.1). Lineage (GTDB taxonomy): Bacteria > Actinomycetota > Actinomycetes > Propionibacteriales > Propionibacteriaceae > Microlunatus. The sequence goes on from DASQUF010000481.1 coordinate 8,916, forward strand.
TTGATGTCCTGCACGTACTGCCGGTCGCCGACCAGGTCCTCGCGGGTCTCCAGCTTCTGGGACAGCTCCCTCGGCACGTCGCCGGTGAAGGTGATCGTCTGCCTGACGGCGAGACGGCCGCTGGGATCCAGGTTGGCCTCGACGACGAACGTCTGCGCAGTGCCCTGGGCGGAGGCGGGCAAGGCGAACGGACCGGCGAGCAGCCCGAGTCCGAGGACGACCGCCACCAGCAAGGTCCGGAGCCGCCCGGGCGTCGGGAGGTAGTTGGCGAGCACGAGGTACAGCGTGCCATTCCCCCGGGTGCCGGGACAGGCAGGACCCGGAACTGCCGCTCGCCTTCTCGCTCGGCCGGGAGGCATGGCAAGGTTGCCGTGTGACGCAGCAGCTGTGGTCCGGGTCGCCCCCACCCGGTGCGCCGTCCACGGCCCCGGCGTACCGAGTCACCAACCAGGGCCCGACGGGCTACGGCCACCCGGGATTCGGCCAGCCCCCGTTCGGCGGTGGGATGCCGGCGTACGGGCCGATGGCCCCACCGCCGCGGCCGCGGACCCGGCACCCCGCGCGTACGCTGCTCCTCGCCCTGCTCGGGCTCGCGCTGGTCGCGCTGGCCGGGCTGGCCGTCGTCAACCTGACCGCGCCGCCGTCCCAGGTCGCCTACGTCAACGACGACTTCGAGGTGCCGCCGCCCGACACCGCCCCGCCCCCGCTGCCCCAACCGGACACCTACCAGCAGGCCGAGCAGTTGATCACGGCCAACGCCTTCTACAGCCAGACGGCCCCGGCTCCCGTGCGCTGCGACTCACAGCCGATCAACGTCACCTCCGCCAGCGACCGGCAGCTGGAAACTCACTTCGAGGGTTTGACGGAGTGCCTGGTCCGGGTCTGGCAGCCGCCGGTCACCGCCGCGGACTACCTGATCGTCCGCCCCACTGTCACGGTGTACGGCGACAAGATCACCACCAAGTGCGGCAGCGTCGGGGTGAACGCCTTCTACTGCTCGGCCGACCAGCAGCTCTACTACAGCAACCTGCTGCCTCAGGCCATCCCCGCGGCGGCGGAGAACAAGTGGACCGCGGACCTCATCATGGCCCACGAGTACGCCCACCTGCTGCAGGGCCGGACCGGAATCTTGATCTCAACCCATGCGCTTGCGCAGCGCAGCGGGGACAAGGACACCGAGAACGCCTATCTCCGCCGGCTGGAGACCCAGGCTGACTGCTTCTCCGGGATGTTCGTCCGGGCGGTCTCGGCGTCGCTGGGAGTCCGACAGGACGATCTGGAGGGCATCGAGGCGACCTACGTCGCCATCGGCGACGACACCTTGTCCGGCGACCCGAATGCCGTCGCGAACCACGGACTCGCCCGCTCCCGGCTGTTCTGGGGCAACCGCGGCCTCGGCACCAGCGCGGTGGGTGACTGCAACACCTTCAGCGCGCCTGCCGAACAGGTGCGGTAGCCGATGAGTGGCAACACCTTCGCCGGGCCGTCGAGCCAGGTCCGCCAGGTCGACCTCACGCCGGCGTACGCGCGGTCAGCAGGGCTGTGGCGATCGCCGCGATGCCCTCACCTCGGCCGGTCAGGCCCAGGCCGTCGGTCGTCGTCGCCGTCAGGGTGACCGGCGCTCCGACCGCGACACTCAGGGTCTGCTCGGCCTCGGTGCGACGGCCGCCGAGCCGCGGGCGGTTGCCGATCAGCGACACTGCGACGTTGGCGATGTCAAACCCGTGGTTGTGGACTCGGTCGGACGTCTCGGCGAGGAACGCCCGGCCGGGTGCGTTGGCCCACTGGGGGTCGGCAGTGCCGAAGTTCGATCCGATATCGCCCAGGCCAGCGGCACTCAGCAGGGCGTCGCAGACGGCGTGGGCGACCACGTCACCGTCGGAGTGACCCTCAGGCCCGACCTCGTCGTCGAAGACCAGACAGGCCACCGTCATAGGACGGCCCGGCGCCAGACGATGAACGTCGACGCCGATTCCCGTACGCCCCGAGAACGTGCTCGGGGTCAGGAAGCGAGGACCTCGTCCAGCAGGACCTCGGCCTTGTCCTCGGCCACCCGCTCGGCCAGCGCGAGCTCGGAGACCAGGATCTGGCGAGCCTTGGCCAGCATCCGCTTCTCACCCGCCGACAGGCCCCGCTCCCGCTCCCGGCGCCACAGGTCGCGGACGACCTCGGCCACCTTCATCACGTTGCCGGAGTGGAGCTTCTCCAGGTTGGCCTTGTAGCGACGCGACCAGTTGGTCGGCTCTTCGGTGTGAGGCGCGCGCAGTATGCTGAACACCCGCTCGAGCCCGTCCGCATCGACGACGTCGCGGACACCCACGAGGTCGAGGTTGCAGGCGGGGACGCGGACGACCAGATCGGTTTGACCAACAATCCTCAGGACGAGGTAGAGCTTGTCCTCACCTTTGATCTGACGGGTTTCGATGTCCTCGATCACGGCGGCCCCATGATTGGGGTAGACCACCGTTTCGCCGACTGTAAAGGTCATATTGTCTTCGTACCCCTTTCGCCCTCCCAGTCTAGCACGCGCCGGATTCGCTTCTGGCAGCGTTTGCGCTAGCCAGAGGCCGGTAATGGGGCGCAGTAGGCCTTGACAAACCAGTCGCGGATGTGCCTTGCGGAGTCCCCGACCGATCCCGCCCGGACCGGGCTGCTCCCGCCGGACGCCAGGGATCGCTAGGCTGCTCGCACATGGTGTCGGCGCAGGTAGGAGTAAGCCAAGTGTCGGAGTTGACTCGGTCAGGTCGGGCTGGTCAAGAGTCCGGGTCGGCCGGCGGTGTACGCGGTCGCCTGGTCGCTCTGCTGGCCGTCCTCGGTCTGGTGCTGGTCGGAGCCTGCGGCAACAACGCGCAGACACTGCGTCCGTACACCCCGGCGGAGGGGGTCAACGTCGACGTGGGCGACCCGTCCGACGCGCGGAATGTGGTGCACGTGCGCAACCTGCTCATCATCAGCAAGGCGCCGGGCTCCGGAGTCCTCTCGGCCAGCCTGGTGACCGACGGGCGGGACCAGCTGACGGGCGCGACCGGATACGCCACCAAGTCCGACGGCAGCGAGGGTGCACCGCTGACCGTGACCCTGAGCAACAGTGTGAGCATCGCCAACGGGGCTCAGGTCGTGCTGACCGACCAGGCACCGATCGGCGTACGCAGCGCCGACCTCGCGCCGGGGCTGACGGCCAACATGACGCTGACCTTTGCGAACGCCGGCGAGATCACCGTGGTCGTGCCGGTGGTGGACGGCAACGAGCCGCAGTACGCGAGCATCAGCCCGGCTCCTACGCCCAGCACTTAGTTTCTGGTCTGTCCGCTCGGGCATCGCGCTCTACCCCGCCGACTTCGTCGTCGTTCGTCGAGGAAAGAACGCCTCGACGCCCTCCTCCTCAGCTCAGCGGCGCGCGATCTCCGACGCTCGCGGAGCTTTGGACAAGCGCAAGCCCAGCACGTGGTTTTCCCTGGTCTGCACAGTCAGCCGTCAGTTCGCGAGCGTCGAGAATCGCGCGCCGGCGATCGGAGGAGCGAGGCGGGCGACGCGCTTTTCGTCGCCCGAGGAGCGACGACGACGGCGGCTTGGAGCGCGATGCGCGAGCGGACAGATCAAACTAACCGTAGGTGTCCTCGTCGCTGAACAGGCTGGAGACCGACTCGCCCAGGTGGATCCGCTTCACCGCCTCGGCGAACAGCGGCGCGACGGACCGGCTCACCATGTTGGGCAGGCGCTTGTCGGGCGGCAGCGGCACCGTGTTGGTGGCCACGATCTCGGCGACGCCCGCCTCCTGCTTGAGCCGCTCGATGGCGGGGCCGGTGTAGAGCCCGTGGGTGCAGGCCAGTGAGATCTCGCGTACTCCGTCCGCCCGGAGCTTGCGCAGCAGCTCGACGATCGAGCCGGCGGTGGCGATCTCGTCGTCCAGCACGATGACGTCGCGGTCGTGCACGTCACCGACGATCCGGTCGATCACCACCGTGTCGTCGGAGAGCCGGCGCTTGGATCCGGCCGCGACCGGGAGATCCAGCGCCCGAGCGAAGGCGGTCGCCTGCTTGGCGTTGCCCAGGTCGGGTGAGACCACGACGGTGTTGCTGAGGTCGGTGGCCCGGAAGTGGTCGGCGAGCACGCTGATGGCGTCGAGGTGGTCGACCGGGACCGAGAAGAACCCGTGCACCTGCGGGGCGTGCAGGGCCATGGTCAGGACCCGAGTGGCCCCGGCGGTCGCCAACATGTCCGCGACCAGCCGAGCGCCGATGGAGATCCGGGGCGCGTCCTTCTTGTCCGAGCGGGCGTACGCGAAGTGCGGGATGACCGCGGTGATGTGCGCGGCCGACGCCCCGCGGGCCGCGTCCAGCATCATCAGCAGCTCGAACAGGTTCTCCTGCACCGGCGGAACCAGCGACTGCACGATGTAGACGTCGCGCCGCCGGCAGTTGGCCCGGAGCTGCACCTGCAGACAGTCGTTGCTGAAGCGGCTGGTCCGGGTGTGCGACAGCTCGACCCCGAGCTCGGCACACATCTCCTCCGCGAACTCCGGATGGGCCGAACCCGTGAAGACGGTGATCTCCCCAGTCACGCGCCTAGTCTGGACTGTCCGCTCGCGCATCGCGCTCTACCCTGCCGACGTCGTCGTCGTTCGTCGAGGAAAGTACGCCTCGACTCACTCCTCCTCCGCTCGCCGGCGCGCGATTGCCGACGCTCGCGGACTTGCGACGACCCGACTAACCCTCGAACTTGTAGCCGAGGCCGCGCACGGTGATCAGGTGCTGCGGGTTGGCGGGGTCGGCCTCGATCTTGGTGCGCAGCCGCTTGACGTGGACGTCCAGGGTCTTGGTGTCCCCGACGTAGTCGGCGCCCCAGATCCGGTCGATGAGCTGGCTGCGGGTCATCACCCGGCCGGCGTTGCGGAGCAGGATCTCCAGCAGCTCGAACTCCTTCAGCGCCAGCTTGACCCGAGCACCGTCCACCGACACCTCATGCCGCTCGACGTCCATCCGAACGCCGGCCGACTCCACCACGTCCGCAACCAGCTCGACCTCCTGGCCGCGCCGCAGCACCGCCCTGATCCGGGCCACCAGTTCCCGCTGGCTGAACGGCTTGGTGACGTAGTCGTCGGCCCCCAGCTCGAGCCCGACGACCTTGTCGATCTCGGAGTCCCGGGCGGTGACCATGATGACCGGCACCGGCCCGCGCTGGCGGAGCTGCCGGTAGACCTCGGTGCCCGGTAGTCCGGGCATCATCAGGTCGAGCAGCACGATGTCGGCCCCGGTCCGGTCGTACTGGGCGATCCCCTGGGCCCCGTCGGCCGCCTCGATGACCTCGAAGCCCTCTTTGGCGAGCATGTACGCCAGCGCCTCCCGGTAGGACTCTTCGTCCTCCACCACCAGCACTCGGGTCATCGCTTGACCTCCTGGGGCTCGGGGTTCAACCGATGCTGCTCCTCGACCGCCGGCCGGACCGGAGCCGGCACCGGCAGATGGGCGGGAAGCTTGATGGTGAAGGTGGAGCCGCGGCCGACCTGGCTCCAGACGGTCACGTCCCCGCCGTGGATGGCGGCGATGTGCTTCACGATGGACAGGCCGAGGCCGGTGCCGCCGTTGGCCCGGCTGCGGGCGTAGTCCACCCGATAGAACCGCTCGAAGATGCGCTCGAGCTCAGCCGCCGGGATCCCGATGCCGTTGTCCGACACGCGGATCTCGACGAGGTCGTCCTCCCCGGTGCGCTCCACCGAGGCGACCACCACCCGGGCGCCCGGGTCGGAGTAGACCACCGCGTTCTCCACCAGGTTGCCGACGGCCACCCCGAGCTGGCGGGCGCTGCCCAGCACCTTGCTGCCGGACGTGCCCGCGATGGTCAGCGTGACTCGGCGCTGCTCGGCGTCCACCCGGCGCCGGTCGACCGCCTCACTCAGCACCGCGTCGACGTCGACCACCTCCGGGTCGGCCAGCGGGTTGTCGCCCTGCAGTCGGGAAAGGTCGATGATCTGGGCCACCAGGTCGGTGAGCCGCGCCGACTCGACCCCCATCCGGTTGGCGAAGCGGCGTACGGCCACCGGGTCGTCGGCAGCCTCCTCCACCGCCTCGGCCAGCAGCGAGATGGCGCCGATCGGGGTCTTGAGCTCGTGGCTGACGTTGGCCATGAAGTCGCGCCGGATCTGTTCGGTCCGGCGAGCGCCGGTCTGGTCGTCGGCCAGCACCAGGATGAGGTCCTCGCCGAGCGGGGCGACGCGGACGCTGAAGTAGCTGACCGGCGCGCCGGCCCGGATAGTCACCTGCAGCTCAGTGGTGACCACGCCGCGCTCCCGGCGTACGGCGCGGACCAGGTCGAGCAGCTGCGGCTCGACGATCCGACTGCCACGGACCAGACCCAGCGTGCGGGCGGCGACGGTGGCCTGCAGCACCTGGTCCTGGGAACCGACCACGACGCCGGTGGAGTTGAGCACGGCGAGCACCTCGGCCACGCCGTCGGGGACCACCGGCTCGGCCGGGTCGGACGCCGAAGCCGGATCTCGGCGGCGGAGGCGCAGGCTGATCCACATCAGCAGCCCACCGACGCACAGACCCACGACAAGCGCCACGACGGCGACCCCCACTGGGCTCACGAGACGATAGTAGGGTCCGCAGCCGCCTGGCCCGGCGCGAGAAAGGTGATCCTGGCCAGGAGTCGCTGAGCGTTTGGCGGGCGTTCACGGACCGTTCAACCCGTGCTCGGCTGGCTGTAGCGGCGCGGCCTAGAGTGGCAGAGGCTTCTTGTGGAGCCCTCCATGACGCGAAAAGTGAGGATCGACTTCCATGCGCGACTCCTACCGGGAGCAGCTCGACGACATCCTGGCCGACCTGGTCCACATGGCCCAGGTGGTCTCGGCGGCGGTCCGAACCTCGACCACCGCCCTGCTCGAGGCCGACCTCAAGCTGGCGGAGCAGGTGATCAGCGAGGACCAGCAGCTGGACGCCAAGCAGGTCGAGATCGAGAGTCGCGCCTTCTCACTGCTGGCCCGGCAGGCCCCGGTGGCCGGTGAGCTGCGAACCCTGGTCGCCACCCTGCGGATGGTGACCGAGCTCGAGCGGATGGGTGATCTGGCCGCCCACGTCGCGAAGATCGCCCGGCTGCGCTACCCCGAGTCGGCGGTGCCGTCCTCCCTGCGGGCCAGCTTCGTCCGGATGGCCGACGTAGCCGAGAAAATGGTGGTCACCGCGGGCCAGACGCTGAACGACCGCAACATCCAGACCGCTCAGGAGCTGCGCGACCGGGACGAGGAGATGGACGACCTGCGCCGTTCTCAGTTCCGGGTGCTGCTCAGCGACGACTGGCCGCACGGGGTCGAGGCTGCGGTCGACGTGGCCCTGCTCGGCCGCTACTACGAGCGGATCGCCGACCACGCCGCATCGATGGGCCGGCGTATCATCTACGTCGTGACCGGTTCGTTTCCCGAACCCGCCGTCTGGCCTCAGCCATAGGGTCGGCCGGCAACAAGTTCCTTCGCCGAGGCGATTGCCTCGGCCGAGCGGGGCGCGTAGTGTTCGTAGACCACGTTCGCCGATCCGTCGGTGCCCCCCGGCTGGTTCCCTGTCCGCCATCCATCCCCCAATGAGCTGTGTCAGGAGTGGACCATGACCCAGTCCTCGCCTGCTCGCGCTGAGCAGAGTTATCGCCACGAGGCGTTCCTGTGGCATGACCGGAGCGACTTCACCGACAGCCTGGTGCCCTTCGTCACCGACGGCCTCGACGCCGGGGAACCCGTGATGGTCGCGGTGATCGAGGAGCACGGGGAGTGGCTGCGAGAGGATCTCGGGGCCAAGTCCGACCACGTGACGTTCGTCGACATGGCCGAGCTGGGCCGTAACCCGGCCAAAATCATTCCGGCCTGGCAGAAGTTCCTGGACACCGACGCCGGCGGCAACAGCCCTGCGCGGGGGGTCGGCGAGCCGATCTGGGCCGGCCGGGGCCCCGACGAGCTGATCGAGTGCCAGGTGCACGAGGCCCTGCTCAACGTGGCCGTCGACCCGACCATCCCGTTCTGGCTGGTCTGCCCGTACGACGTGACCGGGCTGGAACCGGCGGTCATCGACGAGGCTTACCGCAGCCACCCGGTGGTCATCGAGGCCGACGCGTACCGCGGCAGCACCTCCTACGCCGGCCGTGCCCATTTGGAGATGATGCTGGGCCGGGAGCTGCCCACCCTGCTCGGCGAACCGACCACCATCCCGTTCGCCAGCCGAAACCTCGGCCGGCTCCGCGCCTTCCTCAAGCTGGAGGGACACGTCGCCGGGCTCGGTCTGCAGCAGGCGGCCGACCTGGCCACCGTCACCTCCGAACTCGCGGCCGACAGCCTCGAGCGCGGCGCCACCGGCGGCACGATCCGGGTTTGGCGGCAGCCGCGATCGGTGGTTTGCGAGGTGGTCGACGACACCCATCTGGACGACCCGCTCGCCGGCCGCCGCGCCCCTCTGGTGGACGACGCGGACGCACTCTGGGCGGCCAACCAGCTCTGCGACCTGGTCCAGCTGCGCACCACCCCGACCGGCACCACCGTACGGGTTCACGCTTACCGCTGAATCGCCTCGACCGGCGGAGGTCTGGTGGTTGGCTGAGCACATGCGTCTGCTCATCCTCGGCGGTACCGCATGGCTCGGCGGTGAGCTCGCCCGTGCTGCCCGTGACCGCGGCTACGTCGTGACCTGCCTGGCCCGCGGCATGTCCGGTCCGGCACTCGACGGGACCGAGCTCGTGGCGGCCGACCGAACGCAGCTCGGGGCGTACGACGGGGTGCGCGACCGCGACTGGGACGCGGTGCTCGACGTCAGCCGCCAGCCCGGTCAGGTCCGAACCGCGGTCCAGGCGCTGCGGGGCCGGGCGAGTCGCTTCCTCTTCGTCTCCTCCGGGAACGTGTACGCCGACCACCGGGCCCCCAGTCAGGACGAGAGCAGCCCTCTGCTGCCGCCGTTGGCCAGTGAGGTGATGGAGTCCATGGCCGAGTACGGCGAAGCCAAGGTCGCCTGCGAGCGGCACGTGCTCGACGGGTTCGGGCCGGACGCGGTCCTCGTCGCCCGGGTCGGGCTGATCGGCGGACCGGGTGACTGGTCCGGCCGGACG
>DASQUF010000482.1:0-7915 GCA_035641435.1 Propionibacteriaceae bacterium
CGACGAAGTCGTCGACGACGATGCCCGCACCCTTCTCGACGATCTCCACGGCGTTGATGTCGGCCCCCACGCCTCCCATGGCGGTCGCGACGGCGCCCAGCGAACCCGGTCGGTCCGGCAGGGTGACCCGCATCAGAAACACGCCACTATCTTTCCTCATACCAATTACTTTTGTGTTGCGGACTGGTGTCGCTCGGCCGCATCCACATGGAACCCTTAGGTCTCGTGCCCGAGTTCCTGCCCTTTCGTGCCCTGCGCTACGCCGCCGCCGACCTGGCTCCGCTGGTCGCCCCGCCCTACGACGTGCTCTCCGATGCCGACGTCGACGCCCTTCAGGCCGGGTCCGACCACAACATCACCCGGATCGACGTGCCGCGCGGGGGCGACGACCGCTACCAGCGGGCGGCGGACCTGCTTCACCAGTGGCGCCGGGACGGGATCCTGGTGGCCGACGACGAGCCGTCGTTCACCATCTACCGGATGCGGTTCACCGACGACAGCGGCACCGCTCGGGACATCGCCGGGGTCCTCGGCGGCCTGGAGATCACCGACGAGGGTGCGGGCGGGGTCCTGCCGCACGAGCGCACCACCCCCAAGGCGTCCACCGACCGGCTCGACCTGACCCGCGCCACCCAGGCCAATCTGTCCCCGGTCTGGGGACTTTCGCTGGCCTCCGGGCTGACCGCTCTGCTGGTCGAGCCTGGGGAGCCGATCGGCACCGTGACCGAGAACGGGGTCGAGCACGTGGTCGAGCGGGTGACCGACGTCCACCGCATCGCCGAGATCCAGAAGGTGCTGGATGCCGACGACGTACTGATCGCCGATGGGCACCACCGCTACAGCATCAGCCGGACCTACCGCGGCGACGTGCGTGAGGCGACCGGCGACCGCACCACCCCGGCCGAGCAGACCCTGGCCTTCGTCAACGAGCTGGTCGCCGAGCAGCTCAGCGTGGATGCGATCCACCGGGTGTACGCCGATGTCACCCCGGCGGAGCTGCAGGCGGCGTTGGCCCGCTCCTTCACCTTGACCGAGCTGGGCCGGCCCACGCCGCAGACGCTGGCCGCCATGCGTTCCGAGGGGTACCTGGTCCTGGTCAGCCGGGAGGCGGCCTGGCGGCTGGACCCGTTGCCGGGTCGCTTCGACGGTGTACGCGCGCTGGACGGCGCCTGGCTGGAAACCGCGCTGGCCGACGTGCCCCTGCTGGTCAGCTACCAGCACGGGCTGGCCGAGGCGCTGGCCGAGGTCGACACCGGCCGGGCGGCCGCGGCCGTGCTGATCCGCCCGGTCAGCCTGGCCGAGATCGAGCGGACCGCGCGCGAGGGCCTGCTGATGCCGCCCAAGTCGACGTTCTTCACGCCCAAGCTGAAGACCGGATTCGTCATCCGCCCACTCGGAGAAGACCCGGCGAGCGTCGGGTAGGGAGGGCGCGGTTCTGGCTGGACGACCAAGCGAGAACGGCCCTCTGAGTGATTCGTGCGCTGTCGACAAGGAGTCTTTCGAGCGCGGGAGGAAGACAGAAGCATGAGCGCCCGACCCGGCGAGGGCCGGACTATAGGCTTGCCGCCGTGCCTTTGACCCCTCAGGACGTGGCCCACCTGGCTCGGCTGGCCCGGATCGAGCTGACCGACGATGAGCTGGCTCACCTGGCCCCGCAGCTGGACGTGATCCTAAGGTCGGTGGCCCACGTGTCCGACGTGGCCGCCGACGACATCCCACCGACCTCGCACGCGCTGCCGCTGACCAACGTGTTCCGGCCCGACGAGGTCGTCCCGTCGCTGCCGCTGGCCGACGTGCTGGCCGGCGCTCCCGCCGCTGAGCAGGACCGGTTCCGGGTGCCCCGGATCCTCGGGGAGGAAGCATGAGACCGGGCGAGCGAAGCGAGCCCCAGCCCTCGCGGCGAGCGACGTCGTGATCACCAGCACCGCCGCCGAGCTGGCCGCGCGGATCGCCGCCCGCGAGGTGAGCGCCGTCGAGGTCACCCAGGCCCACCTGGACCGGATCGCCGAGGTGGACGGCGAGATCCACGCGTTTCTCCACGTCGACGCGGCCCGCGCCCTGGCCACCGCCGCCGCGGTCGATGCCAAGATCGCTGCCGGGGAGCCGGTCGGCCCGCTGGCCGGGGTGCCGCTGGCCCTCAAGGACGTCTTCGCCTACGCCGGCGCCCCGACCACCTGCGGCTCGCGGATCCTCGAGAACTGGATCCCCCCGTACTCCGCCACCGTCACCCAGCGGCTGCTGGCCGCCGACATCGTCATCCTGGGCAAGACCAACATGGATGAGTTCGCCATGGGCTCCTCCACCGAGAACTCCGCCTTCGGCCCGACCCACAACCCGTGGGACACCGACCGGATCCCGGGCGGCTCCGGCGGCGGCTCGGCGGCGGCGCTGGCCGCGTACGAGGCCCCCCTCGCCATCGGTACCGACACCGGCGGCTCGATCCGGCAGCCGGCCGCGGTCACCGGCACGGTCGGGGTCAAGCCCACCTACGGCGGCACCTCCCGTTACGGGGTGGTGGCGATGGCCTCCAGCCTGGACACCCCCGGGCCGTGCGCCCGGAACGTCCTCGATGCCGCACTGCTGCACGCGGTGATCGCCGGCCACGACCCGTGCGACTCCACCTCGATCGACGCCCCCGTACCCGATGTCGTCGGTGCGGCCCGGTCCGGGGACATCTCGGGCCTGCGGATCGGCGTGGTGAAGGAGTTCGCCGGGGACGGCTACGCCCCAGGCGTCGAACAGCGGTTCACCGAGGCGGTCGGCGTCCTCGAGGGGCTGGGTGCGGAGGTCGTCCCAGTGTCCTGTCCGCACTTCGTCTACGCGCTGCCGGCCTACTACCTGATCATGCCGAGCGAGGTGTCGTCGAACCTCGCGCGGTTCGACGCGATGCGCTACGGGCTGCGGGTGGGCGACGACGGAGAGGCGAGTGCGGAGGCGGTGATGGCCGCCACCCGGGAGGCCGGTTTCGGCGATGAGGCCAAGCGCCGGATCATCCTGGGCACCTACGCCCTGTCCAGCGGCTACTACGAGGCCTACTACGGCCAGGCGCAGAAGGTGCGGACGCTGATCTCGCGCGACTTCGACCGCGCTTTCGAGCAGGTGGACGTCCTGGTCTCGCCGGCAACGCCGGTGACCGCGTTCCGGATCGGGGAGAAGGTGGACGACCCGCTGGCCATGTACTACAACGACCTGTGCACCATTCCGGCCAACCTGGCCGGCAACGCGGCGGCGTCGTTCCCGGTGGGCCTGGCCCCCGAGGACGGCCTGCCGGTGGGGCTGCAGGTGATGGCCCCGTCGCTGGCCGACGACCGGCTCTACCGGGTCGGTGCAGCACTGGAGCGGGCCCTGGAGGGAACCTGGGGCGGGCCGCTCCTGGACCGGATCCCGCAGCCGGCGGTCGCTCAATGACCGCCGTGGTGTCCTACGAGAACGCGCTCGCCAGCTACGACCCGGTCCTCGGCCTCGAGGTGCACGTCGAGCTGAACACCGCCTCGAAGATGTTCTGCGGCTGTTCGACGGCGTTCGGTGCCGAGCCGAACACTCAGGTCTGCCCGGTGTGCCTGGGCCTGCCCGGCTCGCTGCCGGTGGTCAACGCCAAGGCCATCGAGTCGGCCATCCGGATCGGGCTGGCGCTGAACTGCTCGATCGCCGAATGGTGCCGGTTCGCCCGGAAGAACTACTTCTACCCGGACATGCCGAAGAACTTCCAGATCTCCCAGTACGACGAGCCGATCGCCTACGACGGGTGGACCGAGGTCGAGGTCGGGGGCGAGACCTACCGGATCGGCATCGAGCGGGCACACATGGAGGACACCGGCAAGTCGTTGCACGTGGGCGGCGCGACCGGCCGGATCCACGGCGCCGACCACTCGCTGCTGGACTACAACCGGTCCGGCGTGCCGCTGATCGAGATCGTGACCAAGCCGATCGAGGGCACCGGCGCCAAGGCACCGGAGGTGGCGCGGGCGTACGTCGGGATGCTGCGCGACCTGCTTCGGGCGCTGGGTGTGTCCGACGTCCGGATGGAGCAGGGGTCGCTCCGCTGCGACGCCAACGTCTCGCTGCGGCCGAGCCCCGACGCGCCGTTGGGCACCCGGACGGAGACCAAGAACGTCAACTCGCTGCGGAGCGTTGAGCGGGCGGTCCGTTACGAGATCACCCGCCAGGCCGCGGTGCTGGACGGTGGGGGCCGGATCATCCAGGAGACCCGGCACTGGCACGAGGACACGGGCGAGACGACGGCGGGGCGGAGCAAGGAGGGCGCAGAGGACTACCGCTACTTCCCCGAACCCGACCTGGTGCCGGTCGCCCCGTCCCGGGAATGGGTCGCGCAGCTGCGGACGACGCTGCCCGAGGCCCCGGGCGTACGCCTGAAGCGGCTCAGCGCGGACTGGGGCTTCACCGACCTGGAGCTGCGGGACGTGGTCAACGCCGGCGCGATGAACCTGATCGAGGCAACGGTCGCCGCCGGCGCCTCGCCCCAGGCCGCCCGCAAGTGGTGGCTGACCGAGATCTCCCGACGGGCCAACGAGACCGGGGTGGAGCTGGAGGCGGCCGGCATCAGTCCGGTCCAGGTGGCCGAGATCCAGGCCATGGTCGACGCCGGGACGATCAACGACAAGCTGGCCCGTCAGGTCTTCGACGGGGTGCTGGCCGGGGAGGGTACGCCGGCGGAGGTTGTTGCGGCCCGTGGGTTGGCGGTGGTCTCCGACGAGCGTGCTCTGGCTGAGGCCGTTGACGCGGCCATCGCGGCCAACCCTGACGTTGCCGAGAAGATCCGGGCCGGCAAGGTGCAGGCGGCCGGCGCCCTGATCGGCGCGGTGATGAAGGCGATGCGCGGTCAGGCCGACGCCGGTCGGGTCCGCGAGCTCATCCTCAGCCGGCTGGTCTAGGGCATCTCACCCAAACCCTGGTCGGCTGCGCGACGACCGGGAAGCGATGGACTTCGTTGGACTCGTCCTCCGTAGACACCGCTACGGCCTCCTCCTCCGCCTTGTCCATCACTCCCCGGACCGCCGCTCGCTATCGACCAGGGTTCGGGTGAGACGCCTCGAGCCGGGCGACCGGATCGCCGCGGCTGCGGACCGCCACCTTGGTCTGGAACCGTCCCATCGCGTAGGTCAGGCTGACCGCCACTGACCAACTGCCACTGGCGGAGGTCGGCCAGGGCTTGGAAGGTAGGGCCGCATGATCGTGCGGTCGAGGTCGATGACCAGGCCGCTGTCCCCGGCGACTGCGACGAACGCCGCCGCTGGTTGGACGTCGACCGATGGTCGGGGCCCAGCGGGCCAAGGCCTCCACCCCGGCCACCTGTGCAGTGGAGAGGTCGACGATGGGCTGGTACCAGGGCACGATCTCGCCCGCCGTGATCGCCCTGCGACATGATCGGCGCTCGGCCGCGGCCGCCCGCTGCTTGTGGCGATCATGGTTGAACGCTATCGAGAACCGGGCCGGGCGGACGGCCTTGGTCCGCGGAACCTGCCCGCGTCCGCGGCGCTAGGGGTTGACGGCCAGGAACAAGAAGGCGGCCAGCAGCACCAGGTGCACCACGCCCTCCTGGCGGGTGGCGCGCCCGGGCACCACGGTGAGGATCGCGACCACGAAGGTCACCGCGAGCAGCACGATCTGGCTGGAGCTGAGCCCGAGCACCAGCGGGCCGTCGAGCCAGATCGAGGCTACGGCGATCGCGGGAATCGTCAGCCCGATGCTGGCCATGGCCGACCCGATCGCCAGGTTGAAGCCGGTCTGGACCCGGTCCCGTCGGGCGGCCCGGCCGGCGGCCAAGGTCTCTGGCAGCAGCACCAGCAGGGCAATCACCACTCCAACGACGGACTGCGGGTAGCCGATCGCCTCGACCCCGGCCTCGATCGCGGGCGACTCCACCTTGGCCAGCCCGACCACGGAGACCAGGGCGACCACCAGCAGCACCGCGCTGGCCATCGTGGCCCGGTTCGTCGGCGGGTCGGCGTGCTCCTCCTCGGCCACCACGGTCCCGTCCGAGGTCACGGGCAGGAAGAAGTCGCGGTGGCGGCCGGTCTGGGTGAATACGAACACGCCGTAGAGGATGAGCGAGGCGATGGCCGCGAATGCCAGCTGCACCGACGAGAACTCCGGCCCTGGCCGACTGGTGGTGAACGAGGGCAAAATCAAAGTCAGGGTGGCCAGCGCGGCCACGGTGGCCAGGGCCGTGCCGGTGCCCTCGGCGTTGAACCGCGGGATGTTGAACCGGAACGCGCCGATCAGCAGCACCAGCCCGACGATCCCGTTGAGGGTGATCATCACCGCGGCGAACACGGTGTCCCGGGCCAACGTGGCCGCACTCGATCCACCGGAGATCATCAGGGTCACGATCAGGCCGACCTCGATCACCGTCACCGCGACGGCGAGCACCAGGGATCCGAACGGCTCGCCGACGCGATGGGCCACCACCTCGGCATGGTGGACGGCGGCCAGCACAGTTGCGCCGAGGGCCAGCGCGACGAGCACCACCACGACGTAGGAGATGCTCCGGCCCCAGGTGAAGACGAGCAGCAGCGCGGCCAGGCCGGGAACGATGGTTGTCCAGGTCAGCAGCGACGAGCGAGGTCTTGCCGCCATCGCGCTCAGCCGCGACCCGGCACGATCGCGACCTTCATGCTCTCCGCGCTCATGCTGGTCCACATCGCCGTCTCGGCGTCCGCCAGCCCGAACTCGTGGCTGACCATCTCGGCGAACGGGTAACGGTCGCCGTAGCGCTCCAGCAGCCGCAGCGCCGGGCCGTAACCGGTGCTCGGATGGTTCGTCAGGCCGATCAGCCGGATGTTCTTGCTGCAGACATGCCGGTGCACGTTGACGCTGGTCTCGCCGGTGTCCGCGAAGTTGCCCATCTCCAGCATCATGCCGCCGCGCTTGAGCATCTCGATGCCCTCGACGAAGGAGGCAGGCGTGTTCGCCATGTGCAGCACGACGTCCGCGCCGCGTCCACCGGTCAGCTCGCGGACCCGCTCGATCCGCTCGGCACTGCTGGTGGCGGTCACGTCGAGCGTCTCGTCGGCGCCGCAGCGGCGCGCCCAGTCGAGCCGGTAAGCGCTCGGTCGCTGGCGATGATCTGGCCGGCGCCCATCATGTCGGCCTTGGCGACGTGCAGCAGCCCGAGCGGGCCGGCCCCGATGACCATCACGGTGTCGCCGGAGTTGAAGCCCTCGAGCGCGTACGAGCTGAACTCCTTGAGCTTGTCCAGGCTGGCCGCGCAGGCCATCAGCTCGGCCAGCACCGCCACCCGCGGCGACAGCCGGCTCGGCACCTTGTAGACGAACGTGTCCGGCCGCAGGTAGAGGTACTCCGCCCAGCCACCCAGCAGGTGCGGGGCCTCGGCGCTGGTGAAGGAGTTGCCGTAGCACTGGGAGCGGTCGCACCAGACGTAGCCCTGCACGTGCGTGCAGGGATAGCAGCGCCCGCAGACGACGTCCGGACAGTGGGTGACCCGGTCGCCGACGGCCAGCGGTTGCCCGTAGAACTCCAGCCGCTCCGCGGCCGTCGGGGTGACCTCCTCGATCACTCCGACGTTCTCGTGGCCCTGGATGATCGGGAACGGAGTGTCGCTCTCGGCCGGCGTGCCCGCGTACTGCTTGGTCTCGCCGGCGAAGGTGTGCTTGTCGGTCCCGCAGATGCCGGACATCTCCATCCGGACCAGGGCGGCGCCGTCGGCCAGCGTGGGCCGGGGGAACTCCTGCACCTCGTAGCGCCCGGGCGCGACCAGGACGGCGGCCCGCACCGACTCAGACATGGGCGAGCAGGAAGTCCCGGATCCGCTCGATCAACCTCAGCCGGGAGTCGGCGCGGCGGTACTCGTGGCCCTCGCCGGCCAGCTCGAGATACTCCACCGGCCGGTCGAGCGCCCGCAGCGCGGCGACCGCTTGGCGGGCCTCGCCGATCG
>DASQUF010000483.1:0-2250 GCA_035641435.1 Propionibacteriaceae bacterium
ACCCGGACCATCAAGTCTGCCCTCGACCCTCGAGGCATCCTGAACCCTGGCGCGATCCTCTGATCCCCCGCTCCCCATCGGCGAAACCGGTCAGAGATCGCCGGTCTTGCGGCTGGAGGCCTGCCGTCTGTGACCGGTTTCGCCAGCTCGAGGAACGCGGGCGACGGCTACTTGCGGTTGATGACCACGGTGCCGGCCGCCAGATCCTGCAGCCCGCGCCGGTCGGGGCCGATCACCAGTGCGGGGAGGGCGAGGCTGACCAGCGCGGCCCGGAGCACCGCACGCGCGATGCCGAGCGGCTTGCGGTCGAGACGGACGACGGCCAGCCGGCAGATCACCTGGCCCAGGCTGCCGCCCACGAGCCAGGACAGCAGCGTCGACTGGATGAAGAAGGTGGTCAAAATCATCCACGACCGCCAGCCGCTGCCCGTCAGCACCTCGGTGCTGAAGAGCAGCACCGCTACCGCCATGCAGGCGGCCCAGTCGACAAGAAGGGCGACGATCCGGGCTCGCCAGGTGGCGAGGGAACCATGCCCCTCCGCGGGCAGGCCCAGCCGCTGGCCGGGGTAAGGCTCCTCCGCGACGGCGACCACGGCCCGAGGCTACCCGGCGGCGAGGGACTGCTTCTCGGCCAGCCCGCCGGCCGGCAGGCTGGCTTCGGCCGGGTCGACGCTGACCGGCGGCTCCACGGGCGGCTCCGACGGCGCCTCGGCGGACGGGGCCGAACCGGACGGCGCGGTTCCAGACGGCTCTGCCCCCGAAGGCTCGGAGCCGGACGGCTCCGGCTCGGAGCTCTCGGAGGGTTCTGACGACGGGCTCTCGCCGGAGGCATCCTCACTCGGCTCGCTCGACTCGCTGGACTCCTCGTCCTGCTCTTCTTCGGCGGACTTTTCCGTCTCCCTCGGCCGCGTACTGCTGCCACCGCCGGGTTCTTGTTGCGTACCCCTGGTCGCGCTGCGGACCGCCCGCCCGACGTAGCTGACGACGATGTCCTGCTCGGGGGCCGCCTTCTTGCCCTCCCCCGGCTCGACCTTGACCACCTCATCCGCGTCGGCGCCCGCGGGCGGGTTGACCACCGGAACGGCCGTGACATTGCTGAAGCCCGCGTCGGTGAGCTTCTCCACGACATCGTCGACGTCGCGGCCGATCAGGTCCTTCGGGATCCGCTCGGTCGCCGGCCCGACGTTGATCTCCGCCGTCACGGTGCTGTCCCGCGCGGCTTTTGCACCCTGCTCAGGATCCTGTCGGATGACGGTGCGGACCGAGTCGTCATCGGGCCCGGCCACGTTGCGGAAGGCGGGCCGTAGGCCGGCTTCGCGTAGCTCCTGCTCGGCGGCTTGTCGGGTACTGCCCAGCACCGAAGGCACGGTGACGTCGTTCAACCGATCGCCGGCCAGCAGCCGGTATGCACCGAGGGCCAGGCCGGCCAACACCAGCAGGGTCAGCAGCCCGACCAGCACGGTCCGGCCGGCGGACGGTCGGCGCGTCTCGGTGGGCTCGTCCGCGCCGGCAACCACCGCGGTACTCCCCGTCGGCGGCGCGCCGTCCGCGGTCGTGCCGCCCGCTGCCGTCATGGCGCCTGCCACCACCGCGGCGCCGGCCGCCGCCGGGACCACCGGGCCACGCAGGCCGTGCGTGGCCTCTCCCTCCACCTCGGTCACTGGGGACGGGACGGAGGCGGGCACGACGTGGGTGTCCTTGGCGAGCTCGGATGACTGGGCGGCGTGGGCCGGGAGCCCGGCGAGGACGCGGCTGATGTCGGCCGCCATCTCATCAGCGGACTGGTACCGATCGGCCGGGTCCTTGGCCAGCGCCCGGGCCACCACCGCGTCGATGTCGGAGCTCAGCGACGGGTCCACCTCGCTGGGCGGAACCGGCATCTCGCGGACGTGCTGGTACGCCACGCTGACCGAGGAGTCGCCCAGGAACGGCGGGCGGCCGAGCAGCAGCTCGTAGAGCAGGCAGCCGGTCGAGTACAGGTCGCTGCGCTGGTCGACCCGCTCGCCGCGAGCCTGCTCGGGGGACAGGTAGTGGGCCGTGCCGATCACGGTGGCGGTGCCGGTGAGGTCGGACGTGGTCTCGGCCGCGGCGCGGGCGATACCGAAGTCCATCACCTTGGCGTCGCCCCTGGGCGTGAGCATGATGTTGGACGGCTTGATGTCGCGATGCACGATCCCAGCAGCGTGGCTGTGGCCGAGCGCCCCGAGCACCACCCGGGTCAGCTCGAGGGCACGGCCCGGCGGCATCGGG
>DASQUF010000484.1:0-7404 GCA_035641435.1 Propionibacteriaceae bacterium
CGGCCGGGTGACCGCCCTCGACCCGCCGATCTACACCGTCGAGTACACCGACAAGAACGGCGTCGCCCAGACCGGCAGTGGCCAGGTGGCTGAGGGCACCGCAGCACCGGAGCAGGGCGACGATGTGCAGGTGTACTACAGCACCCTCGACCCCAGCCAGCTCATCATCCTGGACTTCCCCGGCGGCGACTTCGCGGGCGTCGCCGGTCTGCTGCGCACGATCGCCATCGTCTGCCTGGCAATCGGCGCGGTGCTGCTCGTGGCGGCGATCATCGGTCTGGTGACGGCGCGACGGCGGGCCGCCGCGGTCACGGCGGGCTCTGATGGCCAGCCGGCCGTCCCCCCTCCGCCCGGCCAGGCCTCCGGCCAGGACGTGACAACCCAGACCGGTGAGGCGCCACCGCCCGGGACCGCACAGGCCTCCGCCCCGCCCGGGCCGGACATCGACCCGACCCCCACCCAGCCGTTCCACCACAACTCACCGCCGGAGCCGGAGTTCAACCGTCCCGGCGGCTGACCTCTCCCTCACTCCCTTCGCTCGAGAACTGCCGACAGACTGCAGCTCTCCGGACCCCGAAACCCGCAATCTGTCGGCAGTTTCGCCAGAACGGGGCCGAAGTCAGGCGCAGATTTGAATTAGACCCACGCCGTCTGACAGAATCGTCAGGTTGCTCCGACGGGGTCGCCGTGGCATGCCGAGCAGATCGAGGCTGCCGAACCGCGAGACTCCGACTGCTCGGGCCGCGCGGACACCAGGTTCGTAGGGGCCGGGCCACCTCCATGATGCAGGCGACTGTGGCGGTGGAGTGCGCCGAGGAGGGCCGACACGCCCGACCTCGGGGGTCGAAGCGACATACGCGGTAAAACACGTCGGACGCACGAAGAAGAGGGACACAGTGGCGGGACAGAAGATCCGCATTCGGCTGAAGGCCTACGACCACGAGGTCATCGACTCCTCGGCGCGCAAGATCGTCGACACGGTGACCCGGACGGGTGCGCGCGTGGCCGGCCCGGTGCCGCTGCCCACGGAGAAGAACGTGTACTGCGTTATCCGGTCGCCGCACAAGTACAAGGACAGCCGCGAGCACTTCGAGATGCGCACCCACAAGCGGCTGATCGACATCATCGACCCCACCCCCAAGACCGTTGACTCGCTGATGCGCCTCGACCTGCCGGCCGGCGTCGACATCGAGATCAAGCTCTGAGGACGGATCCCGTGTTTGAAGATCGCAAGGTGAAGGGTCTGCTGGGCACAAAGCTCGGCATGACCCAGCTCTGGGACGAGAACAACCGCGTCGTCCCGGTGACCGTGGTCCAGGCCGGGCCGTGCGTAGTCACCCAGGTCCGGACGCCCGGCACCGACGGCTACTCCGCCGTGCAGCTGGGCTTCGGCGCCGTCAAGGCCAAGCAGCTCACCAAGCCGAGCGCCGGCCACTTCGAGAAGGCGGGCGTGACCCCGCGCAAGCACCTGGTCGAGATTCGCACCAACGACGCCAGTGAGTACAGCCTGGGCCAGGAGCTGACCGCCGAGGTCTTCGCCGCCGACGAGGTGCTGGACGTGACCGGCGTGAGCAAGGGCAAGGGCACCGCGGGCGTGATGAAGCGGCACGGCTTCGGGGGCTTGAGGGCCAGCCACGGCGTGCACCGCAAGCACCGCTCGCCGGGCTCCATCGGCGGCTGTGCCACCCCAGGTCGGGTGTTCAAGGGCCTGCGGATGGCGGGCCGGATGGGCGTGGAGCGGGTCACGGTGCAGAACCTGAAGGTGCACGCCGTCGACGCCGAGCGCGGCCTGATCCTGATCAAGGGCGCCATCCCGGGCAACAAGGGCGGTCTTGTCGTCCTGCGCAGCGCTTCCAAGAAGGGAGAGCCGGCATGAGCACCATCGACGCCCCCGGCGGCAGCCGGACCGTTGAGATCCGCGACTCATCGGGCGGCAAGACCGGCACGGTCGACCTGCCGCCGGAGCTGTTCGACGTTCCCGCCAACATCCCGCTGATCCACCAGGTCGTCGTGGCCCAGCTGGCCGCGGCCCGTCAGGGCACGCACGCCACCAAGGGCCGGGGCGAGGTACGCGGTGGCGGCAAGAAGCCGTATCGCCAGAAGGGCACCGGCCGCGCTCGCCAGGGCTCGACCCGAGCGCCGCAGTACGTCGGCGGCGGCATTGTGCACGGGCCGCAGCCGCACGGCTACGCCCAGCGCACGCCGAAGAAGATGATCGCCGCCGCTCTGCGCGGCGCGCTGTCGGACCGGGCGCGGGACGGCCGGGTGTACGTAATCGAGGAGCTGGTGCCCGGCGACCTGCCGTCGACCAAGACCGCGCTGGCCGCCATCAACGCCGTGACCAGCACCGACAAGGTGCTCGTAGTGCTGCACCGGGACGAGGACCTGTCCTGGCTGAGCCTGCGCAACGTGGTCACCGTCCACGCCCTCGCGGTCGACCAGCTGAACACCTACGACGTGCTGGTCAACGACGAGGTGGTCTTCACCGAGGCTGCGCTGGCCGAGTACGTCGCCCGCAGCAACGCCGCCCCCTCGCCGCGTGTGGTCGATCCCGCCGAGCTGACCGAGGAGCCGACCAACGCCGAGCTGGCGTCGGCCTCGGTCGAGGACTCGGCCGAGCCTACCGATGCGGAGCTCGCCGCCACGGCCGCGTCGGTCGCCGAGGTGGCCGAGCCGGCCACCCTTCGACAGGCTCAAGGCGCAACCGACGAGCCGGCTGAGGCGGCCCACGGCATGGCTTCGAACACCGACGACGCCGACGAGGAGGACGCCCCCGTGAGCGAGCCTGCGAGCTCACCATCCAGCACAGCAGCACCGCGAACGCGGCCGACGAGCGTCAGCGAGGAGGACTCGTGAGCAGCGTCAAGATCCGCGAGCACCGCGACATCCTGCTCGCCCCCGTGGTGAGCGAGAAGAGCTACGGCCTGCTCGACGAGAACAAGTACACGTTCCTGGTCGCGCCGGACGCCAACAAGACCGAGATCAAGATCGCCGTGGAGACGGTGTTCAAGGTCAACGTCACTGGGGTCAACACCCTCAACCGGCCGGGCAAGAAGCGGCGGACCCGCTACGGCTTCGGGCACCGGCCCGACACCAAGCGGGCCATCGTGTCCGTGGCGGACGGCCAGCGCATCGACATCTTCTCCGCCCCGGGCAGCTGAGCGAGAGGGAGACAGAGCAATGGCAATCCGCAAGTACAAGCCGACCACGCCGGGGCGGCGTGGCGCGTCCGTGGCCGACTTCGCCGAGGTGACCCGGTCGACCCCGGAGAAGTCGCTGGTGGTGCCCAGCCCCAAGACGGGCGGGCGCAACAACAGCGGCCGGATCACCACCCGGCACATCGGTGGCGGGCACAAGCAGGCGTACCGGCTGGTCGACTTCAAGCGCTACGACAAGGACGGCGTGCCGGCCAAGGTCGCGCACATCGAGTACGACCCCAACCGGACCGCCCGGATCGCGCTGCTGCACTTCGCCGACGGCGAGAAGCGCTACATCATCGCCCCGCAGGGGCTCGGTCAGGGCAGCCAGGTCGAGGCCGGCGAGGGTGCCGACATCAAGCCCGGCAACAACCTGCCGCTGCGCAACATCCCGGTGGGCACCACGGTGCACGCGGTGGAGCTGCGCCCGGGAGGCGGGGCCAAGCTCGGACGGTCGGCCGGTGCGGCGATCCAGCTGGTCGCCCGCGAGGGCAAGAACGCCACGCTGCGAATGCCGTCCGGTGAGATGCGGATGGTCGACGTGCGCTGCCGGGCGACGGTGGGCGAGGTCGGCAACGCCGAGCAGTCCAACATCAACTGGGGCAAGGCCGGCCGCAACCGCTGGAAGGGCAAGCGCCCCTCTGTCCGTGGTGTGGCCATGAACCCGATCGACCACCCGCACGGTGGTGGTGAGGGCAAGACCTCGGGTGGACGTCACCCGGTGTCTCCCTGGGGCCAGCCGGAGGGCCGGACCCGGGACAAGAACAAGCCGAGCAGCCGGATGATCGTCCGTCGCCGCAAGACCGGCAAGAAGCGCTGAGCAGGAGCGAGTAACACATGCCACGCAGCCTGAAGAAGGGCCCGTTCGTCGACGACCACCTGGCCAAGAAGGTCGAGGTGCAGAACACCCGCGGGTCCAAGAACGTGATCAAGACCTGGTCGCGGCGCTCGATGATCGTGCCGGACATGATCGGCCACACCATCGCGGTGCACGACGGTCGAAAGCACGTGCCGGTCTTCGTCACCGACGCGATGGTCGGGCACAAGCTCGGCGAGTTCGCGCCCACGCGGACCTTCAAGGGCCACATCAAGGACGACCGGAAGTCGCGCCGGCGCTGACGCGCGGGTGGAGACAGACAAGGAAGACGAGACAGATGAGCAAGGACTCACGACCGAGCCGGCGCACGGCGCTGCTCGGCGACCGTCCCGGTTCGTACGCGATCGCTCGCCAGGTCCGGATGTCGCCGACCAAGGTCCGCCGGGTGGTCGACCTGGTCCGAGGCATGGACGTCAGCGACGCGCTCAACACATGTGAGTTCGCCCCCCAGGCCGCCAGCGAGGCGGTCTACAAGGTGATCGCAAGTGCGGCGGCGAATGCCGAGCAGACCGACAACCTCCGCCGGACCGACCTGTACGTGTCGCAGGCGTTCGTGGATGAGGGCGTGACCATGCGCCGCATCCGGCCCCGGGCCAAGGGGAGCGCGAGCCGCATCCTCAAGCGGTCCAGCCACATCACCGTCGTCGTCGAACCCAAGATTCAGGAAGGCTGACATGGGGCAGAAGATCCATCCGTACGGCTTCCGCCTCGGTACCAGCACCGACCACAAGAGCCGCTGGTACGCCGACAAGCTGTACTCCGGCTACATCGGCGAGGACGTGAAGATCCGCCGGCTGCTGACCAAGGGCCTCGAGCGGGCCGGCATCTCCTCGGTGGAGATCGAGCGCACCCGCGACCGGGTGCGGGTCGACATCTTCACCGCGCGGCCGGGCATCGTCATCGGCCGTAACGGTGCCGAGGCCGAGCGCGTCCGCGGCGAGCTGGAGAAGCTGACCGGCAAGCAGGTGCAGCTGAACATCCTCGAGGTGAAGAACCCCGAGATCGACGCGCAGCTGGTCGCCCAGGGCGTGGCCGAGCAGCTCGCCTCCCGGGTGCAGTTCCGTCGGGCCATGCGCAAGGCGCAGCAGAGCGCGATGCGCGGTGGGGCCCGGGGCATCCGGATCCAATGCTCGGGCCGCCTCGGTGGCGCCGAGATGAGCCGGTCGGAGTTCTACCGCGAGGGTCAGGTGCCGCTGCACACCCTGCGGGCCGATATCGACTACGGCTTCCACGAGGCCAAGACCACCTTCGGCCGGATCGGCGTGAAGGTCTGGATCTACAAGGGCGACCTGTCCGGCAACCGGAGCGAGCGCGCCGCGCAGAAGGCGGCGCGCAGCGTCGCCGGCGGGCGGTCCCGTCCGGGTCGAGGCGATCGCCCCACCCGTGGCGACCGCCCCGCGCGTAACGACCGTCCGGAGCGGGGCGGCCGCCGTCGCGCCGAGGGCGTGACCGAGGCACCCGTCGCGCCGGTCGAGGCCGGTGTGGGCACGGCAGAAGGACAGGAGGGCTGATACCGGTGTTGATTCCCCGCAAGGTGAAGTTCCGCAAGCAGCACCACCCGAGGCGGACTGGGGCGGCCAAGGGCGGCACCAAGCTGGCGTTCGGTGACTACGGCATCCAGTCGATGGAGGCCTCGTACCTGACCAACCGGCAGATCGAGTCCGCCCGTATCGCCATGACCCGGCACATCAAGCGTGGCGGCAAGGTGTGGATCAACGTCTACCCGGACCGCCCGCTGACCAAGAAGCCGGCCGAGACCCGGATGGGGTCGGGCAAGGGCTCGCCGGAGTGGTGGATCGCCAACATCAAGCCGGGCCGGGTGCTGTTCGAGCTCTCCGGAGTGAACGAGGACGTGGCCCGCGAGGCCATGCGGCTGGCCATCCACAAGCTGCCGATGAAGGCGCGGTTCATCAAGCGTGAGGCAGGTGAGCTCTGATGGCGAAAGCCACCACGGCCGCGGAGCTGCGCGGGGAGAGCCGCGAGGACCTCAACAAGCGGGTCGTCGAGCTGAAGGAGGAGCTGTTCACGCTCCGCTTCCAGGCGGCGACCGGGCAGTTGGAGTCGCACGGTCGGCTGCGCGCGGTGCGCAAGGACATCGCCCGGGTCTACACGGTGCTGACCGAGCGCGACCTCGGCATCACCGATGACCCGGATCTGGTTGAGGCGGAAGAAGTGAAGGCATGAGTGACGTTGTGAATGAGGTCGACACCACGGAGTCGGCCGTCGAGCGCGGCCGGCGCAAGGTCCGTGAGGGCTACGTGGTCAGCGACAAGATGGACAAGACCGTCGTCGTCGCCGTGGAGGACCGGGTCAAGCACCGGCTCTACGGCAAGGTGCTGCGGCACACGACCCGGCTGAAGGTGCACGACGAGGCCAACAGCGCCGGCGTCGGGGACCGCGTACGCGTGATGGAGACCCGCCCGCTCAGCGCGACCAAGCGCTGGCGGCTGATCGAGATCGTCGAGAAGGCCAAATAACGGGGGCTCCGCCCCCGTTGACCCCCAGCTGGGGCTGCCGCCCCAGACCCCGCAACACGAGAAGTCCGACGGAGAAAGACGAAGGAACATGATCCAGCAGGAGTCGCGGCTGAAGGTCGCCGACAACACCGGTGCCAAGGAGATCTTGTGCATCCGGGTGCTCGGCGGTTCCGGACGTCGGTACGCCGGCATCGGCGATGTCATCGTGGCCACGGTCAAGGACGCCATCCCCGGCGGCAACGTCAAGAAGGGGGAGGTCGTCAAGGCTGTCGTGGTGCGCACCGTGAAGCAGCGGCGGCGCGGCGACGGCTCCTACATCAAGTTCGACGAGAACGCCGCGGTGATCCTGAAGAGCGACGGTGAGCCGCGCGGCACCCGCATCTTCGGCCCGGTGGGCCGCGAGCTTCGCGAGAAGCGCTTCATGCGCATCATCTCCCTCGCCCCCGAGGTGATCTAGGAACTATGAGCCAGACGAAACTGCACGTACGCAAGGGTGACCGGGTCAAGGTCATCGCCGGCAAGGACCGCGGTCTGGTCGGCGAGGTGATCGCGGTGTACCCGGACAAGAACCGGGTGACCGTGGCCGGGGTGAACATCGTCAAGCGGCACGTCAAGGACACCGCGAACCAGCCACAGAGCCGGCAGGTCAACAAGGGCGGGATCATCTCCTCCGAGGCCCCGATCCACGCCTCCAACGTCCAGCTGGTGGTGAAGAGCACCGACGGCGACGAGGTGGTGACCCGGATCGGCTACGAGCGGGTCGAGGTCACCAAGCGGCGTCCCGACGGCTCGGAGTACAAGTCGCACCGCAGCGTACGCATCGCGCGGGCGACCGGAGAGGAAGTCTGATGAC
>DASQUF010000485.1:0-14429 GCA_035641435.1 Propionibacteriaceae bacterium
CACCGCATATCCGCCCCCGCCGGTGGACACCCAACGGCCCTCGCACAGCTCGTCCGCAAGGTCGGCCAGCGCCAGGTAGGAGGCCCGCTGACCATCCACGCTGAGGTCCAGGTCGGCCAGTGGGTCGTGCCGGTGCGAGTCGCAGCCGTGCTGGGTCACCAGCACCTGCGGCTGGTGCGCCCGCAGCACGTCGGGCACCACGGCATGGAAGGCGCGCAACCACCCGGCGTCGCTGGTACCGGGCGGCAGCGCCACGTTGACCGACCGACCCTCGGCACCGGAGTCCCCGGTCTCGAACGCGTACCCGGTCCCGGGGAACAGGCAGACCGGAGTCTCGTGCATGCTCACCGTCATCACGCGTGGGTCGTCGTAGAAGATCGCCTGCACGCCGTCGCCGTGATGCACGTCGACGTCGACGTAGCCGACCCGCGAGACTCCGTGGTCCAGCAGCCAGCGGATGGCGACCGCGACGTCGTTGTAGACGCAGAAGCCGCTGGTCCGGGCGGGCATCGCGTGGTGCAGCCCGCCGCTGATGTTGCTGGCCCGGGTGACCTCGCCGCGCCAGACCCGGCTCGCCGCCTCGGTGGTCGCCATGGTGACCGCGGCAGCGATGTCGTGCATGCCTGGGAAGACGGGGTTGTCGCTGGTGCCCAACCCGTACTCAGCGTCCGGCTCTCCGCGGCGTACGGCGTCGATGTAGTCGCTCGCGTGCACCGTCCGCAGCAGGTCGAGGTCGACCGGCGGCGGCGGCACGATCGTGAGCCGGTCGAGGATGCCGAGCTGGTAGGCCAGCGAGATGGTGTGGGTGACGCGTCCCGGCGCCATGGGGTGGTTGGCGCCGAAGTCGTAGCGGGTCAGCTCGTCGGCGTAGACCAGCAGGCCGGTCATCCCCGTGCGCCGCTGTCGGATGGCGTCTGGCGGGCCGCGGCGGCCAGCTCCCGGCTGCGGTCCCGGGCCGCCTCCATGGCGCCGAGGAAGGCCGCGCGGACCTTGTGGTCCTCCAGCTGACGGACCGCGGCGGCGGTGGTGCCGCCCGGAGATGTCACCCGCTCCCGCAGGACGGTGGGATGCTCGCCGGTCTCCCGCAGCAGCTTGGCCGAGCCCAGCATGGTCTGCACCACCAGCTCGGTCGAGATGTCCCGCGGCAGGCCGAGATGCACGCCGGCCTCGATCATCGCCTCGACGACGAAGAACAGGTACGCCGGCCCAGAGCCGGAGATGGCGGTCACCGCGTCCTGGTAGCGCTCGGGCACGGTGACCACTCGACCGGTGGCCGACAGGATCTCGGTCACCCGGTCCAGATGCTCCTGGTCGGAGTGCGAGCCGGCGGAGATGGCCGCCATTCCCTCGTCGACCTGGGCCGGGGTGTTGGGCATCACCCGGACGACCGCGACGCCGTCGGCCAGCCGGGCCTCGATCGAGGCGGTGTCCACCCCCGCGGCCAGTGAGACGACCAGGGTGTCGGGCTTGAGGGAGTCGCGGATCTCGTCCAGCAGGACACCCATGTCCTGGGGCTTGACCACCAGGATCACCGTGTCGGCCTCGGCCACAGCTTCGTCGTTCTCGGCCATGGTGACGCCGTAGCGGGCGACCAGCTCGGCGTGCCGCTCGGGCCGGCGGTCCGTGGCCACGATCTGGTCGGCCGTCCACCCTGACCGGAGCAGGCCCGACAGCAGCGTCTCGCCCATCACCCCGGCGCCGAGGATGGCGAGCCGGCGCCCGTTGCTCACCGCACGCCGGCTTGTCCGGAGGGCGCCAGCTGGCGGGCGCCCGTGTGCTCTCGGCCCGCCGCGGGGGGTTCCAGGGGGGTCGTCCCCCTTTGCCGATGCTGCTCGGCGACCAGCTCGGCGATCTGCACCGCGTTGAGGGCGGCACCCTTGCGCAGGTTGTCGTTGCTGACGAAGAAGACCAGGCCCTTGCCGGCCGGCGCAGCCTGGTCGGCACGGATCCGGCCGACGTAGCTCGGGTCCTGGCCGGCCGCGTCCAGCGGGGTCGGCACATCCATCAAGGCGACACCCGGGGCGATGCGCAGAATCTCAGTGGCCTGCTCCGGGCTGAGGTCCTCGGCGAACTCGGCGTGCACGGCCAGCGAGTGACCGGTGAACACGGGGACCCGTACGCAGGTCCCGGAGACCCGGAGATCGGGGATGTGCAGGATCTTGCGCGACTCGTTGCGCAGCTTCTGCTCCTCGTCGGTCTCCCCCGAGCCGTCGTCGACCAGCGAGCCGGCCAGCGGCAGCACGTTGTACGCGATGGTCTTGGCGTACTTCTGTGGCGGCGGGAAGGTGACCGCGGACCCGTCGTAGGCCAGAGCGCGAGCCTGCTCCACCGCGGCGCGGACCTGGCCGTCGAGCTCATCGACCCCCGCACCGCCCGAGCCGGACACGGCCTGGTAGGTCGCGACCTGCAGGCGGACGAGCCGGGCGGCCCGGTGCAGCGGGGCCAGTACCGGCATCGCGGCCATGGTCGTGCAGTTGGGGTTGGCGATGATCCCCTTGGGTGGGCGCAGGGCGTCTTCCGGGTTGACCTCGGACACGACCAGCGGTACCTCGGGATCCATCCGCCAGGCCGAGGAGTTGTCGATCACGATCGCACCCGCGGCGGCGACCTTGGGGGCAGTGGCCAGCGAGGCGGTCTTGCCGTTGGAGAACAGGGCCAGGTCGAGGCCGGAGAGGTCGGCGGTGTCGGTGTCCTCGACGGGAATCTCGGTGCCCTGCCAGTCCAAGGCGCGGCCCGCGGACCGGGCCGACGCGAAGAACCGGACGTCGCTGACGGGGAACCGGCGCTCCGCCAGCAGGGCCCGCATGACCCCGCCGACCTGTCCGGTGGCCCCGAATACTCCTACACGCATGGGCTCCAGCCTAAGTCGTCGGTGTGAGGCGGTCTTACGACTTTCACGGGCCGACCTCGGGGCATGCTTGTCCGGTGACTGTCGCGACCCCGCTGGAGATCGGCCTGGACCGACGTCCGCGGCTCGGCCTCGAGGTGCTGGTCGTGCTCGGAGTGTCCCTCGGCCAGTCGGCGGTCTACTCAGTGCTGCGGATCATCGAGCGGCTGACCCGACCCGAGCCCCTGGCCCAGCAGACCTCGACCCTGAACGCCTCGGCCACGCCGGACCGGCCGTGGCTGGACCTGACCTACCAGCTCGTGGGGATCGGCTTCGGGCTGATGCCGGTGCTGCTCGCTCTCTACCTGCTCAGCCTGCAGCATCGGCCGGTCGGCGCAGCGATCGGCCTGGACCTCCGCCGACCGGGCTTCGACCTGGGGTTCGGCGCGCTGGTCGCGCTCGGCATCGGCCTACCCGGGCTCGGGCTCTATTTCGGCGCCCGCGAGCTGGGCTGGAACACCACGGTGCAGGCCTCGGCGCTGGCCGACAACTGGTGGACCGTCCCGGTGCTGGTGCTGTCCGCGTTGCAGAACTCGCTGCTGGAGGAGGTGGTGATGATCGGCTACCTGTTCACCCGGTTAGGCGAGCTGGGCTGGCGGTGGCCGGCGATCCTGATGGTCAGCGCCGGCCTACGCGGTGCGTACCACCTCTACCAGGGCTTCGGTGGCTTCGTCGGAAACCTGGTCATGGGCGTGATCTTCGGCCTGATCTACCTGCGCTGGAAACGGGTCGGGCCCCTGATCGTGGCGCACACGCTGCTCGATGTCGCGGCCTTCGTCGGTTACGCCCTGCTGGCGCCTCGGGTCGACTGGCTCTGACCGCCGGACCGCCCGACTCAGCACCGGCATCACCCTGACTAGTTCTTGGTGATCAGGCTGCGGGCGAAGAAGCCCAGGTTGGCCGGGCGCTCGGCCAGTCGGCGGACCAGGTAGGCGTACCAGTCCCGACCGTAGGGGACGTAGACCCGCATCCTCATGCCCAGCCCGGCCAGGCGCGTCTGCTCGCCAGGGCGGATGCCGTAGAGCATCTGGAACTCGAAGTCGTCGCTCGACCGGCTCAGGTTCTGCGCCACGGTGCTGCCGATGGCGATGAGGGTTGGGTCATGGGTCGCCAGCATCGGGTAGCCGTCGCCGGCCATCAGGATCTTGAGGCAGCGTACGTAGGACAGGTCGACCTCGTGCTGGTCGCGGAACGCCACACTCTCCGGCTCCGCGTACGCGCCCTTGCACAGCCGAACCCGAGAGCCGGCGTACGCGAGACCGCGGCAGTCCGCCTCAGTGCGGCGGAGGTAGGACTGGAGCACCGCTCCCGTCTCGGGGAACTCCTTACGCAGCTCGGCCAACGTCTCCAACGTGTCGTCGGTCGTCGTGTGGTCCTCCATGTCGAGGGTGACCGTGGTGCCGGCGCGCTGGGCGGCCCCGCAGATGGTCGCCGCGTTCTCCCGGGCCATGTCTCGACCATCCCCGCCCAGGGCCTGGCCGAGCGCGGTCAGCTTGACGGAGACCTCCGTCGACCCACTGAGACCGGCGTCGCTCAGCCGGGTCAGCAGGGTGACGTACTCGGTGACCACCCGCTCGGCGTCCGCCCGGTCGGTCGTGTCCTCTCCGAGGTGGTCGATCGTGACCAGCAGACCGGCCTCGGTCAGCCGACGGGCGGCGGCCACCACCTCGTCGGTCGTCTCGCCAGCCACGAACCGGTCGACCACCTCGGCAGTGACCGGCGCCCGGGCCAGCAGCGTCTTGGCCCGCTCGTTGCGGGACAGTCCGAGCAGCGCGCGACGGAGCACGAGGCCGACTCTAGTGGCGTGTCGGCCAGTGAAGCCCGGAAACTACAGGGCGCTGGCCACGCCCCCGCCGTCCACCGCGTACGACGGGGAGACCGGGGCGGCCAGATGCAGCCGGGTGAAGGCCAGCGACTCGGCCAGGTCGGCCTCCCGCTCGGCCCGGGACATGCGGCGCCGAAGGTTGACCTCGAGGATGACGTGGCCCTCGAAGTCCTGCTCGGCGAAGTACTGCAGCACCCGGTCGGCCTGCTGGTCCCCGCGCCCGGGCAGCAGGTGCTCGTCCTTGACCGAGCCGGTGCCGTCGGTCAGGTGCACATGTCGCAGCCGCGAGCCCCAGGACCTGGCCAGGTCCAGGGACTGCTGGTTCGAGGTGGAGGCATGGGAGAAGTCCAGGGTCAGGTCGGCGTAGTCGAGCTCGGTGGGGTCCCAGCCCGGGAGGTACGCCTTGAGCTCGCCGCCCGGCGTACGCCAGGGATACATGTTCTCGACCGCGAACAGAATGCCCGTCTCCTCGGCCAGCTGGCGCACCCCGTCGACGAACCCCCGTGCGTACTCACGCTGCCAACGAAAGGGAGGATGCACCACGACCACGTCGGCGTCGAGCTGGCGGGCGGCCTCGGCCGAGCGCTTCAGCTTGGCCCAGTTGTCGGTGCCCCAGACCCGTTGGGTGATCAACAGGCAGGGCGAGTGCACCGACAGTACGGGTACGCCGTGGTAGTCCCGCAGCTTCTCCACCGCGTCGATGTCGGCCGCAACCGGGTCGATGCCGACCATCAGCTCGACCCCGTCGTAGCCCAGCCGGCGAGCCAGCTCGAAGGCGCTGGAAGTGGTCTCGGGATAGACCGAGGAGGTGGAGAGGCCGACCTTCGCCGGTGGGACCCTGATCAGCTTCCCGTCGGCGTTGGTCTCCACACCGGAAAGGGTAGACCTAGGATCCGACTGTGCCGGAAGTGTCACTGGGATTTCCGCGAGCGTTCGCGGAGTTTCCCGACCCGGCCGATCCGGACCAGGTTTTCCGCTGCGACCTCACCTGGCTGACCTCCCGCTGGGCCTGCATCTTCGGCCAGGGCTGTCCGGGCATCTACGCCGACCGGCCTGATGACGGCTGCTGCACCCTGGGCGCGCACTTCGCCGACGCGGACGACGAGCGGCGCGTCGCCGCGGCCGTGCGCCAGCTCACCGACGCACAGTGGCAGCACAAGCCGGCCGCCCGGAAAGCGGGCTGGGTCGAGCTCGAGGACCCCGCACACGTCACCCCCGGTGAGCCGCCCGACCGCAAGACGCGGATCATCGATGGTGCCTGCATCTTCCTGAACCGGCCGGGGTTCCCGGGCGGCGCTGGCTGCGCGCTGCACGTTCTGGCCTTGGACCAGGGCCGGGAGCTGTCCGAGACCAAGCCGGACGTGTGCTGGCAGCTGCCCCTCCGGCGGCAGTACCGCACGGTGACCCGGACCGACGAGACCTCCTACACCGAGGTGACCATCGGCGAGTACGGCCGCGACGGATGGGGTCCGGGCGGCGCCGACCTGGACTGGTACTGCACCGCCAATACCGACGCCCACCATGGCCGGCAGCCGGTCTATCTCAGCTACGCCGCCGAGCTGAGGGCATTGATCGGCCCAGCCGGGTACGCCGTGCTGGCCGAGCTGTGTGCCGAGTTCGCCTCCCGAAAAGGGCGGCGGATGCAGCACCCCGCGGACGCTCGAAGGGTTCCCTCCGTTCGGCGTCCCTGAGGGCATTGGCCACAATGTCGGCATGCACCTTGATCACCTGTCCTTCGCGGCCGGACCGGAGGGGTTGGCGGAGACGGCGCGGCGGCTGGGTGAGCGGCTCGGCGCGCGGTTCACCGACGGCGGGTTCCACCCGCGCTTCGGCACCCGCAACCAGATCCTGCCCATGACCGCCGGCCGCTACCTCGAGGTCGTCGGCGTGCTGGACCACCCCGCAGCTGACAAGGCACCCTTCGGGCAGGCGGTCCGGGCGCGTACGGCCCAGGGCGGCGGCTGGTTGGGCTGGGTGGTCGCGGTGGACGATCTCGACCCGGTCGAGATGCGCCTCGGCCGACCGGCTATCGAGGGCCAGCGGCACCTACCCGACGGGTCGCTGCTGACCTGGCGGCAGATCGGGGTGCTCGACCTGATCGATGACCCACAGCTGCCGTTCTTCGTGCGCTGGGAGAGTGACCCGGTCCTGCACCCCTCGAACGGCGGTCGCGAGGTCGAGCTGCTCAAGATCGAGATCGCCGGCCACCACCACCGGGTGGACGAGTGGCTGGGCGGGCAGAGCGAGCGGGTGCTGTCCGACGTGGACATCGACTGGACCGAGCCCCTGGTGCGGCCCGGGCTCGCCGCGGCGGTGTTCAGCACGCCACGGGGTGAAGTGCGGATCTAGTGCCCTCATTCGAATCTGACAGCGCGGCACGCCCGCGGGGCTCCACTGGGGTCGCCCCCCCTGCGGACAAAACGGCGGTCAGGGTGCGCCCGGCGGTCGGCCGGGTGCCGGTCTACAAGCCGGGGAAGCCGCCCGCGGCGGTCGCCGGTGACCTCGTCGCCTACAAGCTGTCCAGCAACGAGAACCCCTATCCACCGCTGCCCGGCGTGCTGGAGGCGACGGCGCGAGCGGTGACGCAGATGAACCGCTACCCGGACATGGGCAACGTCGCGATGACCGCCGCCCTGAGCGCCCGGCTGGGAGTTGAGCCGGAACGGCTGGCCTTCGGCACCGGGTCTGTGGCTGTGCTCTACCACCTGCTGCAGGCGTGCTGTGAGGCCGGCGACGAGGTGGTGTACGCCTGGCGCAGCTTCGAGGCGTACCCGATCGCCGTGGCCATCACGGGCGCGACGGCCGTGCCGGTGCCGCTGGGTCCTGGTGCGGTGCACGACCTAGCGGCGATGCAGGCGGCGATCACGCCGCTGACCCGGATCGTGCTGCTGTGCACGCCCAACAACCCCACCGGGCCGGCGCTGGGGCATGCGGAGGTGGCGGCGTTCCTGGATGCGGTGCCCGAGGACGTGCTGGTGGCGGTCGACGAGGCGTACGTCGAGTTCGTCACCGACCCCGAGCGGGTGCGCGGGCTGGACCTGGTGGCGGAGCGGGGCAACGTGGTGGTGCTGCGGACCTTCTCCAAGGCCTACGGACTGGCGGGCTTCCGGGTGGGTTACTGCGTGGCGTCCCCCCCGATTGCCGCCGCGGTCCGGGCGGTGGCGTTGCCTTTCGGGGTGTCGGTACCGGCTCAGGCAGCCGTGGTCGCTTCGCTGGACGCTGAGCCGGCGCTGCTCGAGCGAGTGGATCATCTGGTGCGGGCCCGGGAGGAGCTGGTGACCGGCCTGCGGGAGCTGGGCTTCCCGGTGCCGGAGGCTCAGGGCAACTTCGTCTGGCTGCCCGCCGGGCCGCGCACGGCGGCGTACGCGGAGGCCTTCGGGGCCGCGGCCCTGTCGGTGCGCCCCTATGCCAGCGGCGATGACCAGGACGGCGTACGCATCACCGTCGGCGAGCCCGAGGCCAATGCCCGGGTGTTGGAGGTGGCGGCGACCCTGCCGCGCTAGTCGCGTGTCGAGGACCGGGGTGTCAGCGGCGCCCTCTAGCGTCCTGGCCATGGCGAAGACCGCGACCCGACCGACCCACCGCTGCACCGAGTGCGGCTGGACGACGGGGCGCTGGGTGGGCCGCTGCGGTGAGTGCCAGACCTGGGGCAGCGTGGTGGAGGCGGGTAGGCCCCAACTGGCGCAGGTGACCAGCTCGGTGCCGACCCGCAAGGCGGTGCCGATCGGGCACGTGAGCGCCGACCTGGCCATCCGCACGCTGACCGGGGTGACCGAGCTGGACCGGGTGCTGGGTGACGGCCTGGTGCCCGGAGCGGTGGTGCTGCTGGCCGGCGAGCCGGGAGTGGGCAAGTCGACTCTGCTGCTCGAGGTCGCCTCGCGTTGGGCGGAGGCCGGGCGCCGCACGCTCTACGTCTCGGGCGAGGAGTCCGCCGCCCAGGTGCGGCTGCGAGCTGGGCGGACCCAGGCACTGGCCGAGGAGCTCTATCTGGCCGCGGAAACGGACCTGGGCACCGTCCTTGGGCACATCGAGGAGGTCCAGCCCTCGCTGATGGTGCTGGACTCGGTGCAGACCGTCGGGACGGCGGAGGCCGACGGCTCGCCCGGCGGGGTGACCCAGGTCCGGGAAGTGACCGGAGCGCTCGTCCGGGTGGCCAAGCGGCGGGGCATGGCGGTGATCATCGTCGGGCACGTCACCAAGGACGGCGCGATCGCCGGCCCGCGGATGATGGAGCACCTGGTCGACGTGGTACTGAGCTTCGAGGGCGACCGGCACTCGGGGTTCCGGCTGGTCCGGGCGACCAAGAACCGCTACGGACCCGCCGACGAGGTGGGCTGCTTCGAGATGGCCGAACAGGGCATCGTCTCGGTGCCCGACCCCTCAGGCCTGTTCACCTCGCGGCACGCCGACCCGGTGCCGGGGACCAGTATCACGGTGACCATGGAGGGCCGGCGCCCGCTGCTCGCCGAGCTGCAGGCCCTGGTCGCGGCCAGCAACCTGCCGCAACCTCGGCGTACGTCCAACGGCGTGGACTCCGGCCGGCTCGCCATGGTGCTGGCCGTGCTCGAGCGGCGTTGTGGGGTCAAGCTGTTCAACTCCGACGTCTACGTCTCGACCGTCGGTGGAGCGAAGGTGGGTGACCCCTCCGCCGATCTGGCCGCAGCGGTAGCGGTGGCGTCGGCGGCATACGACCGCAGTGTCAGTCCGCGGGTGGTCGCGATCGGCGAGATCGGCTTGGCCGGCGAGCTCCGCCGGGTCCCGGGGACCGACCGGCGGCTGGCCGAGGCGGCGCGGCTCGGGTTCACCGAGGCGGTGATCCCGGCGGAGTCCGACTCCCCACGGGACCGGATGACCACCCTGCGCGGCGGCGTCCGCGTGCATGCGGCCCCGACGCTCCAGCACGCGCTGCTCTCGCTCACCCTCTACCCGCCGGACCGCCGGGACCAGCGGGAACGGGCCAGGGGTTAGCCGCGCAGCATCATCAGCAGCTGGACCGGCTCGGCGCCGGTCAGCTCGGCGGTGGCGTAGTAGGTGCCCGGACGCGGGATCTCGGGCCGGGACGTGCAGCCGGCGCGGGACCGGCGACCGTTCCAGGTCAGCTTCCACTCCATCGCCTGTTCCGCCTCAAGGGTGCGGGTACGCGGTTTGACGATGGTTGCGCAGTCCTTGGTGCTCCAGATCCGGTCGCTGCCGGAGTAGATGCGCAGCTCGAAGTTGTCCCGGTTCACCGTCGCCGTACAGGTCTGAGCGGAGCCGTTGATCAGCGACAGGGTGAACGTGGTGCGCTTGTCGACCGGCAGCCGTTGCGCACCGGTCAGCGTGGGCCGCAGGGCGCTCGCGGCGCAGGCGGCGGGCTTGGGCGCGGCGGTCGGGGTCGGCTTCGCGGCCGAGACACTGGCTGAGGCGCTGGCCGATGGCGTCCCCGGTGGGCTCGCAGTGGCGGGCGTCGCGCTCGCGCTGGCCCGGGCGGCGGCGCTCGGCGTCGGGCTCGGGGCAGCGGTCGGCGTGCCGGTGGCCGCCATGGGCGCAACGGGCGGCGGCGAGGGGTTGGCCTGCACGGCGGATCCGCTGCTGGTCCCGTTGGCGATCAGGGCCCCCGCCGCCGCCAGCACCACGATCGCGATCCCGATCAACACGACGCGACGCATCCAGTAGGTCTGAGCGGGCTCCGGGCCGGCTGGGTGCAGCACGGTGCTCATGATCGGCAGCCTAAATTCGGCCGACCGTGATCTCGGACTGCCACGCCGCAGGTACGGTGGCGCGCGTGAGGACGGCGGAGATGGAGGCGCTGCCGGCCTTCCGGCCGCGAGCGGTGGTCGGCCGCGTCCTCACCTGGTACGCCGACCACGCCAGGGATCTGCCGTGGCGACGGTCCGACACGTCACCGTGGGCGGTGATGGTCAGCGAGTTCATGCTGCAGCAGACCCCGGTCGAGCGAGTGCGCGTGCCATGGGCGGCCTGGTTGGAGCGCTGGCCGACCCCGGAAGCGCTCGCGGCCGCTCCGGCCGGTGAGGCGGTACGCGCCTGGGGCCGGCTGGGCTATCCGCGCCGGGCGCTGCGGCTGCACCAGGCGGCGGTGGCGATCGCCGAGCGGTTCGCCGGCCAGGTGCCGGCCGACCTCGAGTCCCTGCGCAGCCTGCCCGGGGTCGGCTGCTACACCGCCGCGGCCATCGCCAGCTTCGCGCACGGGGAACGGGCGGTGGTGCTGGACACCAACGTCCGGCGGGTGATCACCCGGGTGGCGCTGGGCGCGGCGTACCCGACGAGCGCGCCGACCCGGCTGGAGCTCACCGTGGCCGATCAGCTCGCTCCCCGAGAACCGGCCCGGGCCGCGCGATGGGCCGTGGCGTCGATGGAGCTGGGTGCGATGGTCTGTGTGGCCCGGACGCCGCGCTGCGCCGAGTGCCCCGTACGCGACCTGTGCGCGTGGCGCCGCGCGGGAACGCCGGCCTGGACCGGACCGCCCCGGCGCCGGCAGGCCTACACGGGCACCGACCGGCAGGCCCGCGGCGCGCTGCTCGCCGTGCTGCGGTCGGCCGACGAACCGGTTCCCGCCGACGAGCTGGCCGCATCCTGGTCCGAACCGGCTCAGCGGGAACGGGCCCTGGCCTCCCTGATCGCCGACGGTCTGGTCGTCCCGATGGGCCCAGACCATTACGCCCTGCCGGCTTAGTCGACCCCACCTCTACGGAAACAGCCGACAGAATGCAGGATTACCGGTGTCAGACAGACAATCTCTCTCGGCAGGCTTTGAAGAAGGGGTGGGGAAGCAGAGATGACCGGAGCAAAGGCGCCAACTATTTCGCTGCGTAACGGGGCGGACATTCCGGTGCTGGGCATCGGGACGTCCCCGTTGCGGGGCGAGGACTCGGTGCGGCAGATTCGCGCGGCGATCGAGGCCGGGTACCGACTGATCGACACCGCCGA
Source organism: Propionibacteriaceae bacterium (assembly GCA_035641435.1). GTDB lineage: Bacteria > Actinomycetota > Actinomycetes > Propionibacteriales > Propionibacteriaceae > Microlunatus. The sequence goes on from DASQUF010000485.1 coordinate 11,640, forward strand.
GAACTATCGCAACGAGGAGTCAGTTGGCGAGGGCATCCGGGACTCGGGCATTGACCGGGACCAGATCTTCCTGACCACCAAGTTCAACCGCCGCTGGCACAGCATCGACGGGGTTCGCCAGGCGTACGACGCCAGCCGCAAGCGGCTCGGGGTGGACTATCTCGACCTGCTCCTGGTGCACTGGCCGAATCCCGACCAGGACCGCTACGTCGAGGCCGTGCAGGGTCTGCAGAAGCTGCTGGAGTCTGGTGATCTGCGGGCCATCGGGGTGTCCAACTACAAGCCGGCCCACCTGCAGCGGGTGCTGGACGAGACGGGGATCACCCCAGACGTCAACCAGATCCAGCTCAGCCCGTACAGCACCCGTGACGACTGCCGGGCCTACCACGCCGAGCACGGCATCGTCACCGAATCCTGGAGCCCGCTCGGGGCGTCCAGCGGTGCGCTGCGCAACGACCCGACGATCGTGCGGATCGCCGCAGCGCACCACAAGTCTCCAACCCAGGTGGTGCTGCGCTGGCATGTGCAGCTCGGGCTCGTCGTGATCCCCCGCTCGAGCAACCCCGACCGGATCGCCGAGAACATCGAGGTGTTCGACTTCGAGCTGTCGAACGAGGAGATGACATCGATCACCGGGCTGAACCGCGGTGATGCCGAGCTGACCGACTCCGACGACTTCGGGCACTAGTGCCCTCCGTCAGGGATGCGGTGCATAGATCCGTCGTCCAGGTGGATGCATCGCAAGGCCGACGAGGGAGGGTTTTGGGCGGGAGCAAAGCGACCTCCGGCCACTGCGGCGAGCAGGGTAGGGATACCGGGTTGTATCTCGCCCGAGGAGAACGCCGCGAGGCGCCGCCTGGACGGCGGAGATAGATGACGCACTCCTGACGGAGGGCAAAGAGCTAGTCCGGCGCCGGCTGCTTGATCGACTCGGACGTCCGGGTCGCCCCGACGCTGGCGGCAACCACACACCCCATGGCGACCCACTGCACCGGGGTGAGGAACTCCTGCAGCAACAGGATCGCGGCCAGCGCGGCCACGGCCGGCTCCAGGCTCATCAGGATGCCGAAGAGCCGTGGGGTGATCCGGCGGAGCGCGATCAGCTCCAGACTGTACGGGATCACCGAGCTGAGCAGACCGACCGCGAAACCGAGCAGCAGCACCCGCGGCTCCAGCAGGGTGGCGCCGGCTCCCAGGATGGCCGGCGGAGCGAGCACCACCGCCCCCACCAGGCTGGCCACGGCCAGACCGGAGATGCCCGGCCACTGCCGGCCGGTCTGGGCGCTGAGCAGGATGTAGCAGGCCCAGCCGAGCCCCGCCAGCAGTGCGAACCCAACTCCGGCCCAGTTCAGGCTGGCCGGAGCCAGGCCCAGCAGCGCCACGCCAACGGCCGCCAGCACTACCCAAACCAGGTCCCGGGGCCGGCGCGAGCCGATCACCGCGACCGCCAGCGGCCCCAGGAACTCGATGGTCACCGCGATGCCCAGCGGGATCCGCGCGAAGGACTGGTAGATCGACCAGTTCATGACCAGCAGGCTGAGACCGAAGCCGAGAACGACCAGCCAGTCCCGCCGGGAGCGGCCGCGGACCCGGGGGCGGGCCACGACCAGCAGCACCACCGCCGAGGTGACCAGCCGTAGCCAGACCATCGCCGTCGGCGGCACCAGGGGGAACAGGTCCTTGGCGATCGCCGCCCCGAACTGCACCGAGACGATGCCGCCGAGGACCAGCCACACGGCGGGGATGCGCTGCACGTGGCCGCAGTTTTCCACGTATACCCGGGAAACTTGCACTGAGCCCGCGAAACTACATAGGCGAAGTGCCAGTTTCCCGGGTCTACCCGGGAAACTGCGGAGGGCGTGCCCAGACCAAATGGCCAGGGCCCCAGCACCGGCTGGTGCTGAGGCCCTGGGTGAAGCGGTTTGCGAAGGACTATCGCAGCTCGCCCGCCGGTGGCTCTGCCGGACCCTCGGTGAAGCCCTCGACGATGCCGCCGAACTCGACCGGCGGGGTGTCGGGAGCGGCCGAGCGCTGAATCCCGGTGAAGGTGAACGGGTGCTCCGACCCTGGGTCGGCCACGTCCACCACCACGATCTCGCCCGACTTCAGCTCGGAGAACAAGATCTTCTCCGCGAGGATGTCCTCGATGTCGCGCTGCAGCGCGCGGCGCAGCGGCCGGGCACCCATCACGGGGTCGTATCCCCGCGTGGCGACCAGCGTCTTCGCCGCAGGCGTCAGCTCGATGCCCATGTCGCGATCCTTGAGCCGGATCTCGATCTGGGCCACCATCAGGTCCACGATGTGCTCGATGTCTTCCTGGCTGAGCTGCCGGAAGACGACGATCTCGTCGACGCGGTTCAGGAACTCCGGCCGGAAGTGCTGCTTGAGCTCGTCGGAGACCTTGGCCTTCATCTTCTCGTAGCTGCCTTCGGTCCCACTGGCCCCGCTGAAGCCCAGGGACACGCTCTTGGCGATATCCCGGGTACCCAGGTTGGTGGTCATCACGATCACGGTGTTCTTGAAGTCGACCACCCGACCCTGCGCGTCGGTCAGCCGGCCCTCGTCCAGGATCTGCAACAGCGAGTTGAAGATGTCCGGATGGGCTTTCTCCACCTCGTCGAACAGCACCACGCTGAAGGGCTTGCGTCGCACCTTCTCGGTGAGCTGGCCGCCCTCCTCGTACCCGACGTACCCCGGCGGTGAACCGAAGAGTCGGGACGCGGTGTGCTTCTCGGAGTACTCGCTCATGTCCAGCTGGATCAGCGCGTCCTCGTCACCGAACAGGAACTC
>DASQUF010000486.1:0-7362 GCA_035641435.1 Propionibacteriaceae bacterium
GGCGGTGGCGAACCCGTAGAGGGTGAGCGAGTCCTCCCGGACGACCAGCGATGTGGCCAGCGTCGTCCGCTGCCCGACCCGCAGGCCGGCAACCGTGTTGGGGCTGCACAGGGCCAGCACCCCGAGGCCACCGACCTCGACCACGGCCGAGGTGGGACCCACCGCCAGTACCGGACCACTGACCGAGGCGATCACCGCCGGGCCTGCCGGAACGCCTGCCGCTGCCTGGCCGACCGGGCGGCGGCCTCCTCCATTGCGGCGTCCAGCCGGGCGGTCGTGCCGCCCCGCCAGACGTGACAGATCGCCAGGGCCAGGGCGTCGGCGGCGTCGGCCGGCCGGGGTGCCTCCTCCAGCCGCAGGATCCGGGTGACCATCGCGCCGACCTGGTCCTTACTGGCCCGGCCCGACCCGGTGATCGCCGCCTTCACCTCGCTCGGGGTGTGCAGGCTGACCGGCACGCTGCGGCGCCCGGCGACCAGCATCGCGATTCCGGCAGCCTGTGCCGTGCCCATCACCGTCTGCACGTTGTGCTGGGCGAAGACGCGCTCGATGGCCACGGCGGTGGGTCGGTGGTCGCGCATCCAGGCGTCCAGCGTCTCCTCGAGCAACACCAGCCGCCGCGACGTGTCCAGCTCCGGCGGGGTGCGCAGCACATCGACGGCGACCAAGCGAGGTTGACGCCCGGGCAGCCCGTCCACCACGCCGAGCCCGCAGCGGGTCAGGCCGGGGTCGACGCCCAGCACCCGCATGAGATCACCCCGAAGAGCTGTCACCGGACCGCGCACGCGATCCTCCTTGCCGGCGCCGAAACGAACAGGTGTTCGCTCAGCCTAAGGTCCTCAACTCTATCGGCCGTCCCGACACGCGGGCAGGGTGAAGGGCGCCCGATGCCGGTCTGCGCGCGGATGCACCTCTCGCCCGCGTCCAGAGGTGTAGCAGCACGCAAACCCGCTCGAAGAGGGCCGACCACCTGCGCTCCTCGCGCATCAAGTGATCCTGCCCGGACACGCTATGCCGCAACCGTCCCCCGAAGGATCGCGGGCTTGGGGGAGGAGCTCAGGTGACGGTGGCGAGGACCTCGTCGCTGGCGTCGAAGTTGGCATAGACGTTCTGCACGTCGTCGGAGTCCTCCAGCGCGTCGATGATGCGCATCAGCCGCTCGGCCGTGGGAGCGTCGACCTCGACGGTGTAGTCCGGCACGAACGAGACCTCGGCCGAGTCGTAGTCCAGCCCGGCCGCCTGCACCGCGCGGCGCAGCGGCACCGTGTTGCTCGGGTCGCTGACGATCTCGAAGCTGTCGCCGAGGTCGTTGACCTCCTCCGGGTCCGCATCGAGGGTCGCCTCGAGCACGTCGTCCTCGGTCAGCGTCCGCCCGTCCTGCCGCTTGGCCAGGCTGACCACGCCCTTGCGGCTGAACATCCGGGCGGTGGAGCCGGCATCGGCCATGGTGCCGCCGTTTCGGGTGACCGCCACCCGGACCTCGGAGGCCGACCGGTTCCGGTTGTCGGTCAGGCACTCGATCAGCAGCGCCACCCCGGCGGGCCCGTACGCCTCGTACATCAGGGTCTCGTAGTCCGCCCCGCCGCCCTCCGCGCCCGACCCCCGCTTGACCGCGCGGTCGATGTTGTCGTTGGGGACCGAGCTCTTCTTCGCCTTCTGGATGGCGTCGTACAGCGTCGGGTTTCCCGCCGGGTCGCCACCACCGACCCGCGCCGCGACCTCGATGTTCTTGATCAGCTTCGCGAACAGCTTGCCGCGGCGGGCGTCGATCACGGCCTTCTTGTGCTTGGTGGTCGCCCACTTGGAATGTCCGGACATCTCTCAAATCCTAATCAGCGAGGAATCTGCCAACGCGGCGTGACCGGCTTGACCTTCCACGGCACGATCGACCACGAGCTGCGCTGCGCCGCCCGCATCAGCGGGATGTCCGGGCTGACCGCCACCGGGTTGCCGACGGTCTCCAGCATCGGCAGGTCGGAGTGGCTGTCGGCGTACGCGAAGCTGCGGGACAGGTCGATGTCGTGCAGGGCGGCGTAGTGCTTGAGCCAGGCGGCCCGGGACTCCCCCACCAGCGGCGGCGTGGTCAGGAAGCCGGTGCACCGGCCGTCCTGGTCGGCGGCCAGCTCGGCGGCCACGATGACGTCGAAGAACTCCCGCAGCGGCCGGGTGAAAGTCTTCACCGCCCCGGTGATCAGGATCGTGGTGTGTCCCGCAGCCCGGTGCTCGCCGATCCGCTGCACCGCCTCGGCGGACAGCCGGCTGAGGATGGCCGGGGCCATCGTGGTGTCCACCCGGCGCTCCAGCTCGGCGAGGTCCAGCCCGCGGTAGCGCCGGCAGACCGCCCGGATGAAGCTGCCACGGTCCTGCTGCTCCGCGAGCAGGTAGGCCGGCAGCCGGCGGGTCACCTGGGCGACCTCGGCCAGCCGGGCCAGCGGCGGGAGCTCGGGCAGCCTGGCCCACAGGTACTGCTCAACGACGTTGGTCGACATGATCGTGCCGTCCAGGTCGAAGACCGCGATGGCCTGGGCGCCGGCGGTGTCCTTGCTCAGGTCCTTCATCGTGCTCGGTCGCGCTCCGCGTTTGCTGCGCAACGCGTCCATCTTGCGCACCGACGCGGTGACCGAAGGGCAGTGCACCTCTTCGATGTAGGTCTTCCAGTCGAACACCGCGGTGTCGAAGGCGAACGCGTCCTGATCCTCCGGGTCGAGGGCCTGGGTGAGCCCCAGGGTGTGGTCGTCGACGAAGTGCAGCTCGGACTGGGAGTACTCGTTGTACAGCGACTGGTAGCGGCGGACGAAGGTCAGCCGGCGCCTCCGGCGGTCGAGGTCGCGGGCGACCTCACGGGTCCGCTCCGAGCGCGGCGCCCGGGTGACGACGGCGTCGGCCAGCTGGTAGACCCGCTCGGAGGCCGTCAGCAGCCGCTCCACCGAGGCCGCGGCGGGGAACTGCCACTCCGGAAGCGGTCCATCGGTCTTGCCGGTGCGCTCCAGCGGGTGCGCGAGGAAGTAGTTGCGGATATGGGCGTACATGCCCCGGAAGGTGAGTGGGTTCCGGGCGCCGGAGCTGACGTGGTAGTACGCCGGCTCCCCCGGCTCCGGGGCGGTGGCGCAGACAGCGACGATCGCGTTGACCACGTAGTCGCACGGTACGACGTCGATCACCGAGTCCGGCGAGGCCGGGAAGTCGGGCAGCTCGCCCCGACCGTACGCGAGGATCAGTGGCTCGGCCATCTTGAAGCCCTCGATCCAGCCCGGGTACGGGTGCTTCCAGGACGACTCCACGATCGCCGGCCGGACGATGGAGACCCGGATGTCGGCGCCGGCCTCGACCACCACGGCCTCGCCCAGGGCCTTGGTGAACGTGTAGACGTCGGTCCAGCCCAGCGAGCGGGCCCGCTCGGCCCCGGCCTTGACCAGTTCCCCCTCCACCCACTCGAGCCGGCGGCGCTCGGTGTCGGCCGCGGTGGCCAGGTAGCCCGCCCGCCGATGCTCGCGCTCGGCCAGCTTGCGCAACGCGACGAGCCGCTCCGGCGTACGCGACTCGGCCTCGAGTCGCTCCCGCATCCGCAGGCCCGCCTCGGTCTCCACCCGGTAGTCGGCCGAGTGCTCGTGCGGACCCTCGGGGATGGCGCCCCGGCGCCGACCGGCCGTGTACGCCGTCGAGATGTGTACGTAGTGCGGGACCTTGGTCGGGGTCCCGTCCGCGCCCCGGACCGCATCCAGCATCCGGTCGAGCAGCGCCTGGGTGCCGACGACGTTGGTGGTGAAGGCCTGGTCGATGGGTGGGTCGAAGGAGACGTCGCCGGCACAGTGCACCAGCACGTCCAGATCGGCAGGCAGCTCGGGCACGTTGGGCAGGTCGCCCTCGATTACCTCGATCCGCTCCTCCAGCAGCGCCGTGATCCCTCCGGCGGCCGCGACCGCCTCGGCGAAGATCGGCTTGCGCAGCAGGCCGGCGACCCGGTCCCGCGCGCTGGCCGAGCCCTTACGCCGCACCAACACCGACGGACGCGTCTCCGGCAGCTCGGTCAGGATCTTCCACAGCAGCTGCTCGCCGATGAACCCGGTGACGCCGGTGATCACCACCTTCTTCCCGGCCAGCAGGTCGCGCAGCCGCCCCGGCAGCGCGGCAGCTACGCGGGGTGGTGCCTCCTGGCCGCTGCGGCGGAAGGTGTCGGCCGGTGCCGTGGTCATGCCTGGGTGCTCTCTGTCGACGGGGTTGCGGCGGCGCGCAGGGCCTCCTCCAGGGTGAAGTTGCCCACGTACAGCGCGGTGCCAATGATCGCACCTTCCACCCCGAGCGGAACCATCTCGGCCAGCGTGAGCACGTCGGCCAGGGTGCTGATCCCGCCGCTGGCGACGACCGGTCGGTCGGTCGCGGCGCAGACCCGGCGCAGCAGGTCGGTGTTCGGGCCGGACAGCATGCCGTCGGAGTTGACGTCGGTGACCACGAAGCGAGCGCAGCCGGCCCGGTCCAGCCGGTCCAGCGTCTCGATCAGGTCTCCGCCTTCCCGGGTCCAGCCTCGGGCGGCCAGCCGGTTCCCGCGGACGTCCAGGCTGACCGCGACCCGGTCGCCGTAGTACCCGATCACCTCTGCGCACCACTCGGGCTGCTCGAGGGCGGCCGTGCCGATGTTCACCCGAGCGCACCCGGTGGCCAGGGCGCGCTCGAGCGAGGCGTCGTCCCGGATGCCGCCGGACAGCTCGACCTTGATCCGCAGGTGCCTGGTCACCTCGGTGAGGATCTCGGCGTTGTCCCCCCGTCCGAAGGCCGCATCCAGGTCCACCAGGTGGATCCACTCCGCGCCGGCGTCCTGCCAGCGCTGCGCGGCCGCCCGGGGGTCACCGAACTGGCGCTCGGAGCCCGCCCGGCCCTGGACCAGCTGGACCGCCTGGCCGCCGGCCACATCGACGGCCGGCAGCAGCACGAGACGGGAGTCGCTGGCGCTCGGCACCAGATGACCCTAGCCGAGCGTCGTCAGCCAGTTGGCGATCAGCCGGGCCCCGGCGTCGCCCGACTTCTCGGGGTGGAACTGGGTCGAGGCCAACGGCCCGTCCTCGACCGCGGCGACAAACCGGTCCCCGCCGTGCTCGGCCCAGGTGACCGTCCGGTCCGGAGCCGGCGCCAGCGCGCGGACGGCGTAGCTGTGCACGAAGTAGAAGCGTTCGCTCTCGATCCCGGCGAACAGTCTGCTGCCGGGACCGGCCTCGACCGTGTTCCACCCCATGTGCGGCAGCCGCTCGGCGTCCAGCTGCTCGACCACCCCGGGCCACACCGCGCAGCCCTCCGCGCGTACGCCGTGCTCGATGCCGGCCGAGAACAGCACCTGGTGACCGACGCAGATCGCCAAGGTCGGTCGGCCGGCCACCCGGCGCTTGGCGATCACCTCGTCGCCACCCACCGCCAGCAGCCCGGCCATGCACGCCGCGAACGCGCCGACGCCGGGCACCACCAGGCCGTCGGCGGCCAGCGCGGCGTTCCGGTCGGCGGTCACCGTGACCTGGGCCCCGCCCCGGGCGACCGCCCGCTCGGCCGAGCGGAGGTTGCCCGAGCCGTAGTCCAGTACGACCACGGTCGGCCGGTTCACAGCACGCCCTTGGTGCTCGGCACCCCGCTCACCCGAGGGTCGGGCGCCACCGCGTCCCGCAGCGCGCGGGCCACCGACTTGAACTGGCACTCCACGATGTGGTGCGGGTCGCGGCCGGCCAGCAGCGTCACGTGCAGACACAGGTGAGCGTGGAAGGCCAGGGTCTCCAGCACGTGCCGGGTGAGTGAGCCGGTGTACGGCACGCTGGTCGCCGCGTCGTCCGGCCCACCGCCGATCCGCACGTACTGCTGCCCCTCCGGCTCGCCGGTGTGCACGCAGTAGGGGCGGCCGGAGACATCGACCACCGCCTGGGCGAGGGCCTCGTCAAGCGGCACCAGCGCGTCGCCGAAGCGCCGGATGCCGGTCTTGTCGCCAAGGGCGGTGCGCAGCGCCTGGCCGAGGACGATGGCGGTGTCCTCCACGGTGTGGTGGGCGTCCACCGACCAGTCCCCGGTGCTGGTCACCTCGAGGTCGAACAGGGAGTGCTTGGCCAGTGCGGTCAGCATGTGGTCGTAGAAGCCGACGCCGGTGGAGATGGAGCTCTGGCCCGTCCCGTCCAGGTCCAGGCTGAGCCGGACCGTGGACTCGCCGGTCCCGCGCTCCAGCGTGGCGGTGCGCTTGCTCATTGCGCGACCTCCCGTGTCTCATTGCGGTCGCGGCGGGGGTCCAACGCGGTCGTCCCCCTTGCTGACATCATTCGTTCTCCTCCAACACCTCGGCCAGCGCCTGCTTGAACGCCGCCATCTCCTCCGGGGTCCCGGCGGACACCCGCAGCCAGCCCGGTGGCCCGACCTCACGGATCAGCACGCCGCGGTCCAGGAGCCCTTGCCAAACCGCGTGTCGGTCGGCGAACCGGCCGAAGAGGACGAAGTTGGCGTCGGACTCGGCCACCTCCAGCCCCGCGGTCCGGAGCCAGCCGGCGATGTCGTCCCGGACCGTCCGCAACCGGTCCACCGCGGCGAGCATCTCGTCGGCGTGGGCCAGGGCCACCCGAGCGACGGCCTGGGTCACCGACGACAGGTGGTAGGGCAGCCGGACGATGCGCAGCGCGTCCACGAACGCCGGCGACGCCGCCAGATAGCCGAGCCGGCCACCGGCGAAGGCGAACGCCTTGGACATGGTCCGGGTGACCGCCAGCCGGGGATACGCCGGCAGCAGCTCGAGTGCGCTCGGCGTGCCGTCCCGGGAGAACTCGTAGTACGCCTCGTCGACCACGACCACGCCCGGCGCCGCGTCGGCCAGCGCCGCCACGGTGTCGAGATCGACGGCCGTGCCGGTCGGGTTGTTCGGGCTGGCCAGGAACACCACGTCCGGCCGGTGCTCGGCGACGGCCGCCCGCGCCGCGTCCGGGTCGATCGTGAAGTCGTCGCGGCGCGGGGCAGTGCGCCAGGTGCTGTGGGTGTCCCGGGCGTACTCGGGGTACATCGAGTACGTCGGCGCGAACGAGAGTACGGTCCGGTCGGGCCCAGCGAAGGCCTGGAGCACGTGCAGCATCACCTCGTTGCTGCCGTTGGCCGCCCACACCTGGTCCGCGGTCAGCCCGTGGCCGAGGTAGCGGGCCAGGTCGTTCCGCAGGTCCAGGGCGTCGCGCTCGGGGTAGCGGTTCATCGACCGGGCCGCCTCGGCGGCCGCGGCGGCGATCTCGGCCACCACCGCCTCGCTCGGCGGGTACGGGTTCTCGTTGACGTTGAGCTGCACCGGCACGTCGAGCTGCGGGGCGCCGTACGGCACCTCACCGACCAGCTCGGGGCGCAGCGGAAGCTGGGCGGCAGGAA
>DASQUF010000487.1:0-2431 GCA_035641435.1 Propionibacteriaceae bacterium
GCCAGGCGGGATCTGACCCCGCTGAGATTTTCGCGCTGTGGACAGCGGTCGGGCGCCGCGACGACGCTGCACGACCACCGCCAATGCGCTCAGCCCGGCCAGGATGGCCAGCAGCCCGACCGGCCCGAGCGCAGTGACCGCGCCGGCCAGCCAGCCCTGGATTTGGGCCGCCGCGCCGACCACGGGGTCCTCCGCCGCGGCGCCGTCGAGGACCCGGATCTCCCACCAGCCGTAGTAGGCGACGTAGGCCCCCACCATGATCATGAGAACGCCGGCGACCCGGGGCACCCACCGCCCGGCCCGGCGCAGCCGGGTGATCAGCGACGCCCGGGCCAGCGCGACAGCGACCGCCGCGGCGCCGACCATGAGGCCCATGCCCACGGCGTACGCCACGAACAGGGCGCCGCCGGCGGCCGGCGACCCAGCCCGGAAGCTCGCCACCACGATGGCGAGGAACGGGCCGATGGTGCAGGTCAGCGAGGCCAGCGCGTACGCGGCCCCGAAACCGATCATCGACGCGAGCCGGCGGGTCAGACCGGGGCCGCGTGGACTCCAGCCGATGGTCGGCAGCGTCCGGCCGGCGAGCAGCCACGCCCCGGGCAGGACCAGCAGGAGGCCGAGGACCACCGTCACCCAGGGCAGGTAGCGCTGCACACCCGCGGCGGCCGGGGCGATGACCAGGCCGAAGACGCCGAAGACGGCCACGAACCCGAGCGTCAGAGCTGCCGTGAGGAGCAGCGCCCGTCCGACGGCGGCACGGCGGCTTCCGGGCCCGTCGCCGAGCACCACCAGAGAGAGGTAGGCGGGCAGCAGCGCGAAGCCGCAGGGGTTGACCGCGGCGACCATTCCCGCCCCGAGCGCCAGTGCGAGCAGCCCCTCGGTCATCCGCCCGCGACGGCCGCGACCTGGTCGGCCAGGTCGTCGCTGCCGCCGTACCCGACCGACCACGCCCTGCGGCCCTCGGCGTCCAGCAGTACGAAGGAGCTCTGTTGGACCACCCCGAAGTGCCGGAAAACAGCGCCGGACTCGTCATGGAGATGGGTCAAGCCCGACGCAGCGTCGGCGAAGCGTTTGATCGCGGCGGCGTCGTCGTCCAGCGACCCAACTCCGACCACGGCGACCTTGCCGGCAAAGTCACGGGCAATCGCCTGCACGTCCCCGGTCTGGCTGCGGCAGGTCGGACACCAGGGCGCCCAGAACCAGAGCAGCACCGGCTTCCCGGCCAGCGAGGCGCCGTCGAACGACTGGCCGTCGACGGTGGTGCTGGTGAACATCAGCGCGTCCGGCACCCTCGCTCGGGTGGACGTCGGGCGACTGGAGCTGCCTGAGGACTCGCTGGCGTCGGGGCTCGAGCTGGTTGTCGGAGACGTCGCGGTCGGTTGGGAGGACGTCGGTGGAGCGGCCTCCGGTACGGCTTCGGGGGCGCTACAGCCGGCCAGCGCCAGCATGGTGGCCACCACGATCAGGCGAACGACGGTGCGCATTGCGTCATCCTCCCCCGCCGTGGGCTTCGGATCAGGACTTACGGACTTACCGTGCGCTTACGCCGGCTAGGACCGAGCGGTCACCATCACCTGGTCCACCTTCGCCAGCTGCAGGGCGCGCGGGTCGGTGACCGGTTCGCCGTCCGCCGTCACCGTCACCTCGCCACACGCTGCGCCCAGGCAGTTGCCGTCGAACCGGACGGCCCACACGGTGAAGAACTGGCCGAGGGTGATCGAGTCGATGTCCCGGCCCTCCAGCCAGACCTTGTTGGTGGTGTCGTGGGTGTGCACCGCGGCCTGTTGGGCGCGCAGCCGGTCCACGCCGACGAAGGGCGGGATGCGGACCGCCCAGCCGTCCACGGTGATCGTCATGGTCACGATGTGGGTGTCGCCCGTGCTGTTCAGCGGCTCGGCGGTCAGACCGGCAGCGGCGATGTAGGAGACCGCGTCCCGCGGAGCATCCCACGGAGGCGGGCTCTCCCGGATGACGGCCGGGCCGGCCGCCACCGGGCGTACGCAGGCGGTGATCATCAGCAGCGCAAGGAGCACTGCGCAGCCAAGTCCCCACCGCCGGATCGTCACGGGTTGAGGATAGGTCTCTTCGACCACACCTCAGCGCTGGTACATTGCTCTACGGCCCGGCGACGGGTCGCGGCCAACCGGCCCCCGTAGCTCAGGGGATAGAGCACCGCCCTCCGGAGGCGGGAGCGCAGGTTCGAATCCTGCCGGGGGCGCCAGTACCTGACTAGGTCTGACGCTTACATTCGAAGCCTTGTTGGTCCGCCGCGTGCAATGAGTCGTGCAATGAGGAAGCCGTAGCGTCATTGCATGCCAGCCCCGAAGCGTCACCGTCCACGTGGGCACATCCGCGAGCTGCCGTCTGGCAGCTTCCAGGTCATCGTCTACGCCGGAACCGACCCGCTAACCAAGAAGTCTCGGTACATCCG
>DASQUF010000488.1:0-13761 GCA_035641435.1 Propionibacteriaceae bacterium
CCACCGAGCGGAACGCCTCGCGGGCCGCCTGCTGGTGCTCGGTCTCGATGTCCACGCTGGTCAGGATTCCGTCGGGCTGCATACCGGCGAACAGCGCCAGCCCGGACACGCCCGAGCCGGTGCCGATCTCCACTACAGTGCGGGCCTGGACGACCCGGGCGAGGAAGGTGAGCGCCGTCGCTGTCCCCCGGCTGATGGGCGAGATCCCGAACTCGACCGCCGCATCCCGGGCGGCGAACGCGGCGTCCGGCTCGGCGACGAAGTCCTCCGCGAACGCCCAGGACGCCGGGCGGGGAGCGGACTTGGGTGAGGTCTGGCCGGCCACGCGATTCACACGCGTCAGCGTAGCGAAAAGCACCCTTGCTGCACCCCTACGATGGCGCCATGACCCACACAGTCGTCGCCGAGCTGGTCGCGGCCGTGCTCAAGGTCGAGGTGGAGGTGGGACAGCAGGTGGCGCCCGCCGACCCGGTGGTGATCCTGGAGTCGATGAAGATGGAGATCCCCGTGTTGGCCGACGTGGCTGGCTCGGTGGTCGAGGTAGTGGTGGCCGACGGCGACGTGGTGAACGACGGCGACCCGCTGGTGATCATCCAGCCCAGGCCCTGAACGCGGCTCCGAGTCCAGCCCCAGACGGCGAAGTTTACAACCTAAACCGCGCTGGCCAGGTGTTTGAGGCAAATTTCGGGGGGTGCTGTTTACGTTGTAAGGGAGTGGGCATAGCGTCAAGTAGAACCATTCCGACTCTCTACCCCTGGAGGAACAACGATGGCCATAACCGAGAGCGACCTGTCCGGCCTGCGCGACGGCAACGTGGTCACCACGTCTGGCGACAAGATCGGCAGCATCGGTCAGATCTACCTCGACGACCAGACCGGCAGTCCTAGCTTCGTCACCGCGAACACCGGTCTGTTCGGCACCTCCCAGTCCTTCGTACCGCTGCAGGGGGCAAGCGTGCGGGACGGCGACGTTGTCGTGGACTACGACAAGGACACCGTCAAGAACGCTCCGCGGATCGACGACGACGGCAAGCTGTCGCCCGAGGAGGAGGACCGGCTGTACGAGTACTACGGCCTGGGCGGTGGCACCACTCGCACCACCGGTGACTACGACCGCACCGACGACGCGTACGCGACCACGGGCGGCGTGACCACTGATGCGACGACCGGCGCGGCGTACGACAGCGGCGCGAACTACGACGCCGGTGCAGACCGGACCACTGACATCGACGCCGGCACCGTCGGCCGCGACACCTCCGGCCGCACCACCGACGATGCGATGACGCGCTCCGAGGAGAGGCTGAACGTCGACACCCAGGCCAGCGAGGTCGGTCGGGCGCGGCTGCGGAAGTACGTCACCACTGAGAACGTCCAGCAGACGGTGCCGGTGCAGCGCGAGGAGGTTCGGGTCGAGCGTGAGCCGATCACCGACGCCAACGTCGGCGACGCGACCTCCGGGCCCGACATCAGCGAGGAAGAGCACGAGGTCATCCTCCGCGAGGAGCGGCCGGTCGTGGAGAAGGAGGCCGTACCCGTGGAGCGGGTTCGGCTGGACACCGATACCGTGACCGACGAGGTGACGGTGTCCGATGAGGTTCGCAAGGAGCAGATCGATACCGACGTGGACGTGGACCGGGGCCGGACCGACCGCTGAGGTCGCGCCCGGTCTCACCAAGACCCACCCGCATCAAAGAGAGGGAATCCCTATGAGTAATCCCACCTACGGCTCGGGGGACTACACCGACCCGCAGCCGGGGTACGCCGCGGGCAGCACCGGCGCGACGGACCCGAACGCCACCAACGACCCGTACGCCACCAACGTGCCGTACGAGCCGACTGATCCGAACGCTCCGGCCGCCGGCGGCTACGCGACGACCGGCACGTACGGCACCGAGACCTACGTCACCGAGACCCGGAGCGGCGGCCCGTCGACCAAGGACGTGGCCAGGGACGAGGCCGGCAACGTCAAGGACACCGCCGTCGGCGCCGGCAGGGAGGTGGCCGCCACCGCCAAGGAGGAGGCCGCCAACGTGGCCGGCGAGGCCAAGTATCAGGCCAAGAGCCTGGTCAGCACGGCCACGTCGGAGCTGAAGAACCAGGCGTCCGCGCAGCAGGGCAAGCTGGCGGGCACGCTGCGTGGTTACGCCGACCAGCTGCAGGGGGTGACCCAGGGCCAGCCGCTTGAGGCCGGACCGCTGAGCGACCTGGTGCAGCAGGCCGCGAGCCGGGGGTCCAACTTCGTCTCGTGGCTGGAGAACCGCGAGCCGGCCGACGTCCTCGACGAGCTCCGCCGCTACGCCCAGCGGCGTCCGGTGATGTTCCTGGCCCTGTGCGGGCTCGCCGGCGTCGTGGCCGGCCGGATCACCCGGGGTGCCGTCGCGGCCAACACCAGCGTCGACTCCCCGAGCCCGGCCCGGGCAGCGGATACGTCGTACACCACCACTGGTGTGGATTACGCAGCTCCGGCCCCCACCTACGGCGATGTGACGCCGGGCAGCACCTACGGCGCCTACACCGACGCCCCGGCTGGGAGCTACCCGACCGAGACCACGTACCCGACCGATCCGACCTCGGTGGAGTACGCCGATCGGGGTGACCCCAGCCGATGAGTCACCAGGTGGATCTGCCGGGCGACCCGCCGCGGCCGGGAGCCATGCAGGCCGCGGACGGGCGCAGCCTGGGTGAGGTCATGGGTGACCTCACCAAGGACGTGTCGACGCTGATGCAGCAGGAGGTGGCGTTGGCCAAGGCTGAGCTGCGCCAGTCCGCCCAGCGCGCCGGCAAGGGGATCGGGCTGTTGGCCGGGGCCGCGGCCGCCGGTCTGCTCTTCCTGGTCTTCCTCTCGGTCAGTGCCTGGTGGGGTCTCGGCCAGTTCATCGGGAACGAGTGGTCCGCGCTCGTCGTAGCCGCGGTCTGGGTCCTCATTGCCCTGGCCCTGGTCACGGCCGGGCGGGCCGAGATGAAGCGGATCCGTGGCCTTCCGGACACCACTGACACCCTGGGCAAGGTGCCCAACGCACTGAAAGGTCAGGAGGAACTGAACCGATGACGACAAGTAGCGACCCGGACGAGATCCGGGCAGACATCGAACGCACCCGCGCCGCGCTCAGCGACGACGTGGATGCGCTCACCGATGCCGCGAACCCGAAGAACATTGCCAAGCGGCAGGCCAACAAGGCCAAGGATGCCCTGACCGGCGCAAAGGACAGAGTGATGGGTGTAGGCGAAGACTTCAAGGACAAGGTAATGGGCGCAGGTGGCGACGCCACCGGTGCCGCCCGCGACAGGGCCTCGGCCGTCGGTGGGGCAGTGAGCGAGAGGGCCTCCGCAGTCGGTGACGCGGTCTCCGGTGCTCCGGGGGCGGCGAAGGCGAAGACCCGGGGCAACCCGTTGGCCGCCGGACTGATCGCGTTCGGCGCGGGGCTGCTGGTCTCCGGGCTGATCCCGTCCAGCCGCAAGGAGCAGGAGGCGGTGTCGGGGCTGCAGAGCAACCTCGAGCCCCTCAAGGAGAAGGCGACCGAGGCCGCCAGGGAGATCGGCGAGAACCTTCGCGGTCCCGCCGAGGAGGCGGTGCAGTCGGTCAAGAGCACCGCTACCGAGGGCGTGGAGAACGTGAAGGCCGAGGGCCAGTCCGCGAAGGAGGACGTCCAGGGCCAGGCCCAGGAGTCCAAGGACCGGGTCAAGGGGCAGGCCAGCTAGACCGCGCCTTTCAGGGGTACGACATTTGAGCGTGTGAGCTTCCGAAAGGGGCTCATGCGCTCGATGTCATTCTGTCCCCGACACAGGCAGTTTACGTCGTAAACAAGAATCTGTTTACAACGTAAACGGACTGGGTCTACGGTGGAGGGAAGCGAGTCCGTCCAACGAAGGAGGCCCGAAGAGATGCCACTCACCGAGAACGATCTGTCCAGTGTCTACACCGGCGATGTGCTCAGCGCGTCCGGCGAGAAGATCGGCAGCGTCGGTCAGATCTACCTGGACGACCAGTCCGGTGAGCCGACGTTCGTAACCGCGAACACGGGGCTCTTCGGCATGTCCCAGTCCTTCGTCCCGCTCCGCGGAGCGCGGGTCGAGAACGGCAACGTGGTCGTCGACTTCGACAAGACCACGGTGAAGGACGCGCCGCGGATCGACGACGACGGATCGCTGTCCCCGGCGGAGGAGGACCAGCTTTACGTCTACTACGGCATGGGCAGCGCCAGCGCCGATACCGCCGACTACGGGACCGCGGACCAGACCCCGCAGCCCGGCCACGCGCGGGCCGACCGGGACGACGCCGTCACCGGCGACTCCCGGTTGGGCGACCGCGCTGACCAGATCCGGGACGACCAGGACCCCGGTGGTCGCCATGCCCGCTCCGAGGGTTGGGGGGGCCGGCCCGGCCGGTTCGAGGAGCAGGCGGCGGCCACCGGCACCATGTCGTCCGGTGGTGGGCCCAGGACCTCCGCCAACGAGAACGACGGCGCCGAGGCGGGGTCCACGGTGGTGGAGACCGGCACCAGCGGGCCGGTCGGTCGCGCCGAGGCCGACGCGACCACGCCGGACGCCCCGCCCGCGGACCGGGACCGAGATGGGCTGGACCGCGATGGAACGCCGCCGTCGGGCGAATCGGCGCGCGGTGGCCGGCTGCGCAAGTGGGTGATGACCGAGTACGAGCCGGTCAAGAGTGAAGAGGTGTACGTCGAGGGTCAGGGACAGCCGGGGGAGCGCTCGACCCGCTAACCAAACTGCGGCAGCCTGCTGCAGATCTCGACACCGATCGCTGCGGCAGGCTGCCGCAGTTGCGCCGACACCGCCGGAGCGCCGACGAATAGGATGTCGAGCATGGTGACCCCCCCGTTCGGACGCCTGCTGACGGCCATGGTGACGCCCTTCGCAACCGACGGGTCGGTCGACCTGCCGGCCGCGGCCGAGCTGGCCCGCCACCTGGTGGACGATCTGGGCCACGACGGCCTGGTGATCAACGGCACCACGGGCGAGGCGCCGACCACCTCCGACGGCGAGAAGGCCGACCTCGTGCATGCGGTGGTCAAGGCGGTCGGCGACCGGGCCGCCGTGCTCGCCGGGGTCGGCACCTTCAACACCGAGCACACCCTCGAACTGGCCGCGGACGCCGCCAAGCTCGGCGTGGACGGGTTGCTTGTCGTCACGCCCTACTACTCCAAGCCACCGCAGGCGGGCCTCCTCGAGCACTTCCGCCGGGTTGCCGACGCCACCGAAGTGCCGGTGATGCTCTACGACATTCCCGGCCGCGCCGGCACCGCGATCAGCACCGAGACCATGCTGCGGCTGGCCGAGCACCCGCGGATCGTGGCGGTCAAGGACGCCAAGGGCGACCTCGCCGCCTCGGCCCGGGTGATGGCCGAGTGCGACCTGGCCTACTACTCCGGTGACGACGCGATGACTCTGCCCCTGCTGTCGATCGGGGCGGTGGGTGTCGTCGGCACCTCCACCCACTTCAGTGGTCGAGGGACGAAGGCGATGATCGAGGCGTACCTCGCCGGGCACGTCGGGGAGGCCACCCAGCTGCACCGCCGGCTGCTGCCGATCTTCACCGGCATTTTCGCAACCCAGGGCTGCATCCTGGTCAAGGCCGGCCTGGCCCTGCAGGGCCGGCCCGTCGGCGGAGTGCGGTCGCCACTCGTGGTGGCCACGCCGGCCGAGGTCGAGGCGCTCCGCACGGCCCTGGCCGCGGCCGAGCTCGGGTGAGGGATCCCGAGCGAGCCGACGAGACGACACAATGGCGGGCGTGGGGTGAGTCCTGGCTCGCGGCAGTCATCCCCGGCCTGATGGCGCTCGGCGGACTGGTCTTCCTGTCCCAGGCTGCGAGCTCGGGTTGGAACGTCCTCAGTCTGCTGCTCGGCGGGTTCGGGGTCCTCCTGGTTCTGACGGGGGTCTTACTCCTGGTCGTCCTGGTTCGAACGCGGACGCGACTGACGTCGGAGGGCATCGAGATCCGGCAGATCGGGGCGGAGGTCCTGTCCTGGACCGAGATCGCCAGCGTCCAGCTCGACCGGAGTCGAGCCAATCGCACCATCACGGTATTGCTGCAGGACGGTCGGACTCGCACGCTGCCGACACCGACCCAGGCCAAACGCCCGCCGTCTGATCCCACCCTTCCGAATGCGGTGGCGGCCATGCGGCGACGGCTTCCCGGCTGAGCATGGGCGCGCGTCCGTGTGTTGTCGGCGCGCCGTGGGAGGTTCCAAGCGGGGTCGTCCGCACTTGCCGCTGAGGGCGCGGAACATCGGCCTGACCTGCGGCGTTGAGCGGGTATGAGGCGGTGGGAGGGCGTGCACAGCCAATTGCCAGCGTTCATTCAGGGGTTTGCCAGGATCGCCAGCGAGAATGGCGGGTACGCGGCGAGGCTCCTCGACCGCGCTTCCGTCGGCCATGAGGGGGTCGGAATGTTGCACCGGCCCGTGGCCGACCACGCTCCCCGGACCGACCGGGTCCCCGTCCCTGCGGTGGCTGAGCCCGAGTGGACCCCGCCCAGCTGGGAGGAACTGGTCCGCGACCACAGCGCCCGGGTCTACCGCCTGGCCTACCGACTGACCGGCAACCGACCCGACGCTGAGGACCTGACCCAGGACGTGTTCGTCCGGGTGTTCCGCTCTTTGCACCGGTTCCAGCCCGGCACGTTCGAGGGCTGGCTGCACCGCATCACCACCAACTTGTTCCTGGACGGCGCCCGCCGCCGGCAGAAGATCCGCTTCGACGGTCTGGCTGAGGGCTCGGCCGATCGGCTGCCCAGCGCGTGGCCGACCCCGTCCGAGGCGCTGGCCGACGCCGATCTGGACCACGACGTCGCTGCCGCGCTGGCCGCGTTGCCGCCGGAGTTCCGGGCCGCCGTGGTGCTGTGCGACATCGAGGGCCTCAGCTACGAGGAGATCAGCGAGGTCCTGGACGTCAAGATCGGTACTGTGCGGAGCCGGATCCACCGCGGCCGTGCACAGCTGCGGGCCGCGCTTGACCACCGCCGACCCACTGGCCCGCGGCACCGCTACCTGGGCGTCGAGGTGGAAGGGGCCGACGCGGACCCGCGAGGCCGACCGAGATCGCCGAGTCTGGAGTCGGCGGAGCGGAAGTGAGACGAGGGCCCTGCACCGAGCTCGCGGAGTCGCGCTCGGCGTACGTGGACGGCGCGCTCGACGATACCGGGCGCGAGAAGTTGCTGGTTCACCTGGTCGACTGTGCGGAGTGCCGCCAGGACGTGGCGGATCTCCGGGAGGTGCGCGACCTGCTGAGTCGGGCGCGGAGCCAGCCGGCTCCAGCCGCTGACGACCTCTCGGCGCGACTGGTCTCGATTGCCGGGATGGCCGCGGCCGAACCCTTGTGGGCCCGTCCGTTCCGCCGCCCCGCGCCGGCAAGCATGTTCGGTCTGCCCAGCCGGCGGCGCGCTCGCCGAACTCGGGCCGCCGCGGCCGCGGCGGCCGCGGTGGGCACCTTCACCGCCGTCGGCATGATCGGCTACGTCGCGGCCCCGTCCGGCCAGCTCGGAGTGGTCCGCGACCCCGTCGGGCAGGCGCAGGCGGCGTTCAGCTCCAGCCTGGGGCAGTTCCCGCTGGCCAGTGACTCCCTCGGCGCGGTGATGCTGGCCGACGCCGGGCCGCTGACCACGTATCCGGTCTCGTTCGGGCCGACCCCGTCCCCCGCGCGGGAGTCCCTGTCACCGGCGGAGGCGGCAGCCGCGATGGAGCGGGCGGTGGACAGCCACCATGCCGTCAGCTACAGCGGCCGGCAGTCGTTCTTCACGACCCGGGATGGCCACGCCATGTGGGCGGAGATCGCGGTAGAGGCCCGTACCGGCCAGGGCATCGAGGTCGAGGTGCTCAGCCAGAGCGGCGAGCAGCTGGTGTACGGCTTCAGCCCGATGACGGTCTCGTCCCGGGTGGTCGACGACGACCTGCTCACCCTGCTCGCCCACAACTACACCCTGAACGGGGTCGGCGGCGCATCCGTCGCCGGGCGCAGGGCGACCGAGATCTCCGCCTGGAGCCTGGGGCAGCGCGCCGCCCGCTGGTGGCTGGACGACGCGACCGGTATCGTGCTGTGGCAGGAGCTCTACGACCGGACCGGGGCCGTCGCGCTCTCCTTCGGCTTCACCTCGGTGACGGTCAGCCCGGCCGCGGAGATGATGGAGCACCTGCCGCCGCGACTCGTCCCGGCGACCGCGACGACCTCGCTCTCCGTGGCCGACGCGGCCTGGTTGAGTGACTCGGGCTGGTCCTGCGAACGAGAGCTGTCCGGCCTGACCCTGGTCCGGCTGCACACCGACCGGACCGCCGGGCCGACGGCGGTGCAAGCGGTCTACAGCGACGGGGTGGCCACGGTCGGCGTGCTCGAGCAGCGCGGCCGCTTGGACGGCCCGCCGGCCGGCACCCAGTGGGACGCGGAGCTGCGGGCGTACGTGCGGCACGGAGCCTCCCAGAGCGCCACCTGGCAGGCTGACGACACGGTGCTGACCGTGGTGACCGACGGCCCGGCGGACGTGCTGACCCGCGCGGTCGCGTCACTGCCGCCGGAGCGCTCCTCCTCGCCAACTACGATGGATCGAGTTCGGGAGGGCTGGGCCTCGATTCTGGCCGGAATGAAGGGCTAGGACGTTGGGAGACGAGGACGCGGCGGACCGGCCGCGGGTCTACGAGCCGTCGGACGCCAGGTACTTCGGACCCTTCGGCGAGCCACCGGCCGATCCTTCCGGCACGGCGCCGGCCTCCTACTACCTTCCCGACCAGACCTTCCCGGCTTCCGCCGCGGCCTGGCCGCCGCCAACACCGTTGCGCCCCGCGCGTACGGGCTCGCATGCGGTGGGCGGCCGGCCGCGCAGGCGCGGGACCGGTGCCGGGGCGGTGATCGCCGTAGCGGCCGCGACGGCCCTGCTGGTCGGCGGCGCGGCGGGCTACGGCGGCGCCCTGCTGGCCGGGCGCACCGAGGTGGTCACCGCCGCCCCGAGCGCGGCGGCTACCGAACCGGAACCTTCGTTAGGACCGCCGGGGGCGAGCACACCCGGCGCGGCGCCCGGTGGTCCGATGGACACCGTCGCCGTCGCGGCCCGGGCGCTGCCGGGCACGGTGACCATCCAGGTCGGGCGAACCACCGGATCCGGCTTCGTGATGGATGCCGAGGGCCGGATCCTGACCAACAACCACGTCATCTCCGGCGCGGCCGACGGCGCCACCATCCGCGTGGGCTTCTTCGACGGCCGGCGGCAGACGGCGGCCCTGGTCGGACGGAGCCCGTCGTACGACCTGGCGGTCATCAAGGTCAAGCCCGCGGGCTACCTCCGACCGCTGGCCACCGGGGACTCTGACGCGCTCCGGATCGGTGAGCCGGTGCTCGCGCTCGGCGCACCGCTCGGGCTTCCCGACTCGGTCAGCCAGGGCATCGTCTCGGCGGTCGACCGGCCGGTGGTGGTGCAGGCTGACGGTAACGCCGACTCGCCGTTCGCCTTCATCAACGGCGTACAGACCGACGCGGCGATCAACCCCGGCAGCTCGGGCGGGCCGTTGGTGGACGCCCAGGCCCGAGTGATCGGCATCAACTCGGCCATCCTGACCCGCGGCAGCAGCGACCAGCAGACCGGCAACATCGGGGTTGGCTTCGCCATCCCGGTCAACCAGGCCAAGACGATCGCCGACCTGCTGGTCGCCGACGGCAAGGCGACCTATCCAGTGATCGGCGCCAACCTGCGCGAAGTGGGCGGGGGCCTCGAGCTCACCTCGGTCGATCGCAACGGTCCGGCGGGGCGGGCCGGCCTCCGGCCGGGTGATCTGGTGAGCAAGATCGACGACCGACGAGTTGACCAGACCGAGGAGCTGATCGTGGAGATCCGCACCCGGCGCCCGGGTGAGAAGGTGGTCCTGGAGTACGAGCGGGGGAACGCCAAGGCACGGGCCACGGTGACGCTCGGCAGCCGGGAGGGCTGAGGCCGATGACAACAGGGTGGGAGCGGAGCGACCTCCGGCCCCAGCGGCGAGCTGTGCGATGACGCCGTTGCTGCTGGACATCAACGCGCCCGAGTTCGTGCTGCTCGTGGTGCTGGCGGTGATCCTGTTCGGGCCCGAGAGACTGCCGGACCTGGCCCGCAAGGCGGCCCGACTCCTCCGCTACGTCCGCACCATGGCGTCCTCGGCCCAGGAACAGCTGTCCAAGGAGCTCGGTCCGGGGTTCGAGGACATGGACATCCGGGACCTGAACCCGCGGACCTTCGTGCAGAAGCACCTGCTGGACGACGTCGAGCCGATCATCGCCGACGTCAAGTCCGAGATCACCGACGTGCGACGTACGGTGACGGCCTCGACCAACGACGTCTCCGCCTCGATCAACGGCGCCGAGGACGTCAGCCCCGGCGGCCCGACCGAGGTGACGGCGGGCAACGGGTCGCCTCGCATTCTGACCCCCTACGACGCCGAGGCCACCTAACCCTTCCCGTCCCCCTTACTTCTCTGAAAGAGGAGAGGTGCAGAGCGGGGAGTGGGTCAGCGGCCGGTGGGGCTGAGGCCGAGCTGGCGGCCGAGCAGGCTGCGGCCGCGGCGGGCCAGGGTGCCGGCCAGGTCGGCGAGCACCCGGGCGGCCGGCTGCTCGGGGTCGGTGCCGACCAGGGGAGTGCCGGAGTCGCCGGAGGCGCGCAGCCGGGCGTCCAACGGAATCTGGGCCAGCAGAGGCACCGGGTAGCCGAGCCGGGCGCTGAGGGTCCGCGCCACGTCCGCCCCGCCGCCGGAGCCGAAGATCTCCTCCCGATGGGTCTCGCCACAGTGCGGGCAGGTCAGCTCGAGGTAGGACATGTTCTCCACCACGCCGATCACCCGCTGGTTGAGCATCGAGGCCATGGTCCCGGCCCGCTCGGCGACCTCGGCGGCAGCCGTCTGCGGCGTGGTGACCACCAGTACCTCCGCGTTCGGCAGCTTTTGGCCGAGGGAGATCGCCACGTCGCCGGTGCCGGGGGGTAGGTCGAGCAGCAGGTAGTCCAGGTCACCCCAGTAGACGTCGGCCAGCATCTGGGTCAGCGCCCGGTCCAGGATAGGGCCGCGCCAGGCCACCACCTGATCCCGCCGTGGCTTCAGCATGCCGATCGAGATCACCTTCAGCCCGTGCGTCGGCACCGGCATGATCATGTCCTCGACGGCCGTCGGCCGGGCGTCGGCGACCCCGAGCATGGCGGGTACCGAGTGGCCGTAGATGTCGGCGTCCAGCACGCCGACCGTACGCCCCTGGGCGGCGAGCGCCAGGGCGAGGTTGACCGTCACCGAGGACTTGCCCACGCCGCCCTTTCCCGAGGCGACCGCGATCACCGTAGTCAGCGAGCCGGGCTGGGCGAACGGGATCTCCCGCTCGGGCTGCCCGCCCTTGAGCAGGTCGCGGAGCGCGGACCGCTGCTCGTCGGTCATCACCCCGAGCGCAACCTCGACCGCCGCAACACCCGGCACCGCCGAGACGGCCGCGGTCACGTCCCGCCGCAAGGTGTCCTTCATCGGGCAGCCGGAGACCGTCAGCAGCACCTCGACGCGAACCCGGTTGTCCGCGTCGACGTCGATGGCCTCGACCATGCCCAGGTCGGTGATCGGGCGCCGGATCTCCGGGTCGTTGACCCCGTGCAGCGCGGCCCGGATGCGCGGCGTCAGCGGATGTTCGGTGAGGGTGTCGGGCACGCCTTCCAGCCTAGAGCGTGTCTCCCAAGGCCCTGGTCGATAGCGACCAGGGCCGGGGAGACACGCCCCAGCGTCCAACCCGTCTATACCGTCTGGCCAGGCGTCTCCTGCGTCACACCGGTCCGCCGGCCACCGGGCTCGTCGTCGAGCTCGGACAGGATCGCGCGAAGCTCGGCCCGCAGCTCCGAGCGGAGGTAGTCCCGGGTGGCCAGCTCGCCCACCGACATCCGCACGCTGGCGATCTCGCGGGCCAGGAAGTCCATGTCGGCCCGGCTCTGGGCGGCACGCTCCCGGTCCTGTTCGATGCCGACCCGGTCCCGGGCCTCCTGACGGTTCTGGGCCAACAGGATCAGCGGGGCCGCGTACGAGGCCTGCAGCGACAGCATCAAGGTCAGGAAGATGAACGGGTACTCGTCGAACCGCGGCCGGGGCGGTCCGACCGGCACGTTCCACAGGACCCAGAGGATGATGATGACCGTCATCCCGGCCAGGAAGCCGGCCGTTCCCATGAACCGCGCGAAGCCCTCGGCGAACTTGCCGAACGCATCCCGGTCGACCTTGACCGTGGGCAGGGTGGATCGCCGGCGGCGCCCTGGAGTGTTGAGCCGCTCCAGGCTCCGCTCCGCATTAGCCACGACGGCCCGCCGCAGGGTCACCGCTGGACAGCAGGTCCAGCTGCCGGCCGCGCCAGTCCTCCGGCAGCACGTGGTCCAGCACGTCGTCGACCGTGACCGCCCCGATCAGCCGCTGCTTGGCGTCCACGACTGGCGCGTTGACCAGGTTGTAGGTCGCGAAGTACCGGCTCACCGCGTGGAGATTGGCGTCGTCGGTCAGGATCTCCAGCTCTTTGTCGACCAGCGCCGAGACCAAGGTGGACGGCGGTTCTCGGAGCAGCCGTTGGAAATGCACGGCCCCCATGAAGCGCCCGGTCGGGGTCTCCAGCGGTGCCCGGCAGACGTAGACCATGCAGGCCAGGGCCGGCGTCAGGTCGGAGTCCCGGATGCGGGCCAGGGCGTCGGCCACGGTGGCGTCCGGCGGAAGGATCACCGGCTCCGGCGTCATCATGCCGCCCGCGGTGAACTCCGCGTAGTTCAGCAGCCGGCGTACGTCCTTGGCCTCCTCCGGCTCCATCCGGCCGAGCAGCCGCTCGGCCAGCTCCGGGGCGAGCTCGGCGATCAGGTCGGCCGCGTCGTCGGGATCCATCTCCTCGAGGATGTCGGCGGCCCGCTCGGTGTCGAGCACCGAGATCAGCGCCACCTGCTCGTCCTCGGGCAGCTCCTCCAGCGCGTCGGCCAGCTTGTGGTCGTCCAGGGCGGAGGCCACCTCGGCCCGCCGCTCAGGAGTCATGTCGTGCAGCTCGCGGGCGACGTCGGCCGCCCGCATGTCCTCCATCTGGGCCAGCAGGCGTTCGGTGCTGCGGCCCCGGTCTCCGCTGAAGATCGCGATCGCCGACCAGTCGACGATGGTGACGTGCCCACGACGTCCCAGGGTCCGGCGCGACCCGACCTCGCGCAGTGCCACCTCGGACAGCTCCCAGTCGTGCGAGCGGACTGGCCGCATGGCCACGTCGAAGATCACCGCGGGGGCCGCCTGGTCGACTTGCTGCACCGTCAGGTCGAACAGGTCGTCGATCACCATCGTCTCGGACTCGCGTCGCTCGAACCGGCGGGTGTTGACCACACCGGAGATGACCACGTGCACCGCGTCGATGCTGCGAACCCGGGCCATCGGGATGAAGATCCGGTGGCGGGCGAAGAGCTCCACCACCAGCCCCTTCGCCCGCGGCGCGTGGCCACCCGCCCGTCGCTGCACCACCACGTCGCGCAGCTTGCCCACCTGGTCCCCGGCGTCGTCGAGGACCGGTAGGTTCCGGATCCGGGAGATGAAGATCGAGGTCGTCGATGCCGCCACGGGGGAATTATCCCCGCCAATGGCATGCTGGTGGGCAACATGTGTGAGCGAGGCGAACTCCGGCCCCAGCGGCGAGCTGCGTCATGATCGAGTTCCAGGATCTGTGCCTCGACGTGAACGACGTGGCGACGGCGGCCGCCTTCTGGGGTCCGGCCCTGGGTTTGCGCGTCGACCCGGACCGGCCGGAGCGCCTCACCGAC
>DASQUF010000489.1:0-11065 GCA_035641435.1 Propionibacteriaceae bacterium
CACGTCAGGCGGGAGGCTGGCGAGATGGGTCCTGGACGCTGGTGATCTGCTGCGTCATGGCTCAGAGTCTCTCCGACGAGGCGATCTCGTGCTGCGAAACGGCAGCATCGCGGATGGCCTCCTGCTGCGGACCGGAGAGGCCGGAACCGCGGAAGGCCTCCACCGCCGCAACGGAGTCCCACTGCTCGAACACGTTGATCCGGCCTGACTCGATCGGGTCGGCGGTCAGGTAGAAGTCCAGGCAGCCCTCGGTGTCCCGGGCCTGGCGGATGAGGTCGGCGCAGTCGGCGAGGTAGCGGTCGCGCTCGGTCGGGTCGACGTGCAGCGCTCCGGCAACGATGATCACGATGGCTCTCCTGTCGTCGGTAGGCAGGGCTGACTCTCCGACCGGACGATACTCATCCGGCCGCTCCAGAATGCGTACAGGAACTGCCTGGCTCCGCTGTCACAACCAGTAGTGTCCGCGAGACGTGCCGAGTTCGGAGTTTGAGAGGCTGGGTCGGTGCCCGAGGGACATACGCTGCACCGGCTAGCCCGCGACCTCGCCGAGCTGGTCGGTCCGCCGGTGAGCGCAGCGTCTCCGCAGCGCCGGTTCCCGGCCGAGAAGGTGGACGGACAGCGGCTGACCGGCGTGGACGCGTACGGCAAGCACCTGCTGGTCGATGTGGCCGACGGCGACAGCGTGCACGTCCATCTGGGTATGCGCGGGAAGTGGCTGCGCTTCGCTCCGGTGACCGGCCCAGGACTTCCCCAGGTGCGGCTGCGGCTGGCGTTGCCTGAGGTGGCCTGGGACCTGATCGCTCCCAGCACCTGTGCGCTGCTCGACGCGGCGGGGCGGGCGAAGCTCGTCGACGGTCTCGGGCCTGACCCGCTCCGCGCGGACGGCGACCCGGATCGTGCGTACGCGTTGGTGTCGGCTCATCCCGGCACGATCGGGGCGGCGCTGCTGGACCAGAGCCGGATCGCCGGGGTGGGCAACGTGTTCCGAGCCGAGGTGCTGCACGGGATGCGGATGTCGCCAACTCGCTCGGCCCGGTCGGTCACCGCCGAAGAGTTCGTCGAACTGTGGGCGCGGCTGCAGGCGATGATGACCCAGGCGGTCGACGACGGTCGGATCATCACGGTCGAGGCCGAGGACCGGCTCGCCGTGCCGGAGGCCGAGTCGCGCCGGGTGTACAAGCGGGAGACCTGCTACGACTGCGGGACGCCGATCGTGACCGGCACGATCGACGGGAGGACGACGTACGCCTGCCCGCGTTGTCAGCCGGAGTGGGCAGGCTGAGCGGCGATGCAGACGTTCACTCCGTACGCCGACTTCGAGCAGTCGCTGCGCACGCTGGACCTCAGGCGGCTGGGCAAGCAGCGGGTCGAGGTGATCCAGATCGTGCGGGCGCTGACCGTGCCCGGGTATGCCTGGTCCTCGCATCCCGCGGTGCTGATGTGGAAGGGCTACGAGGAGGCGCTCGGACGCTACGGGCTGACCTCCTGCAAGGTCTGGACCGAGCGCGGGTTCGGTGACTCCTGCGCCGCGACGATCACCGCCGATCTGCGGGCCGCGGGGATCGCCGAGATCCGGAGCTACGAGGAGCTGAAGACCGCCGACGCGCTGCCGCCCTGGCTCTTCGACGAGTCGGTGCAGCGAAGCCACCGCTCCTCCCTGCTGCGCAAGGACCCCGAGCACTACGGGCCGCTGTTCCCGCCGGATACGCCGCGGGACCTGGACTACGTCTGGCCGGTGCGCTCGCCCGCGGTGATCGAGCGGGAGCTGCGCAAGGAGGAGAACGACCGGCGGCGCGCGCAGCGGACCGCCGAGAAGCTGGTCCGCGACCTGGAGCGGGCCCACAAGAAGCGCAGCGAGGCGGCCAGGCGAGGCTGGAAGACCCGGGCGGCGAAGGCCAAGCGGGAGGCCGAGCGCATCCGCGAGGAAGCCGGCCACGCCCCAGCCGATGAGTTCGAGCCGGTTCACCAGTCCGACAGGGAGGACAACCCAACGATGTAGGAGGGCGAAATGGGCAAGGTCAAGGCACAGCTGGCGATGTCGCTGGACGGCTTCATCGCTGACAAGAACGACGGATGCGACGAGCTGTTCGGCTTCTACGGCAGCGGCGACATCCCGGTGAAGCTGAGCGAGGGTTTCCCGGAGCTGCACGTCAGCCGGGTCACCGCCGATCTGCTGTACAGCGCAACCGAGCAGACCGGCGCGACGGTGGTGGGTCGCCGCCTCTACGACATCACCAACGGATGGGATGGCCACCCCGGCGGCGAGGTGCCGATGGTCGTCCTGACCCACAACCCGCCGGACGACTGGCCGCACGACGGCGTACCCATCCACTTCGTCTCGGGCGCGGAGGCCGCCGTGGCCAAGGCGCAGGGGTTGGCCGGCGGCAAGGATGTGGCGATCGCCGGGGCGAAGGCCACGCGGGAGGTGCTGGACGCCGGACTGCTCGACGAGGTCGTGGTCAGCCTGGTCCCGGTGATCCTGGGCGAGGGAATCCCGTGGTTCGCCGGGTCGAAGGGGCCGGTACGCCTGTCCGACCCTGAGGTGTTCGTGGACGCGGGCGTCACTCACCTGCGCTACTCAGTGCAGAAGTAAGGGGTTGACCGGCGCTGCCCAGGAGGGGCGTCGGATCAGACAGAAAGGGTGGCCGGCGGGGTCGGCGTAGACGTGCTTGCCGCCGAGTCATGACGGCAGCGTGCCACGCGGAGGCTGGGCCGGCGTCAGCCGGTGGGGCCGAAGCGCTCGATCCGGATCACGCCGGGTGGAACGTCGAGATCGGTCAGCACCTGGCTGGCGGAGTCGGCAAAGCCGGGCGAGCCGCAGATGTAGTACGTCGCCTCGGGCCGGACCAGCGTCTCGAGGTCGACGCTGAGCAGGTGTCCGGCGGCCCGGCCGGTGGTGGTGTCCTCGCGGGTCAAGACGATGGGAACGCCGGCGGTCGCGAGCTCGTCGGCGTAGGGGAGCTCGGCGAAGGTACGGGCCACGGCGACCAGGCTCAGCCGGTCGGCAATATTCTCGTGAGTGGCCTGGCGAAGCATCGAGACCAGGGGGACGACGCCGGTACCACCGCCGATACCGACCGCGGTCGCTGCACCGTCCCAGACGAACCAGCCGCCGATCGGGCCGCGGAGCTGCAGCCGGTCGCCGACCTCCACGTCCTCGGCCAGGTACGGCGACACCTCCCCGTCGTCGAGTCGCTCGACGTAGAACTCGAGCAGATCCTGGTACGGCGCCGAGGCCACGGAGTAGGAGCGGGAGGCGCTGTACCCGTCGTCCGCGGTGAGCTTGATCATGTAGTGCTGGCCGGGCAGGAAGGCCGGCTGGTCGCGTACGCGTAGGCGCAGGATCACCGCATCCGGGTTGGGATGCTCGAGCTCGACGACCTCGCCCCGGCACCAGGTGGGGGCGGGCAGCGGAGCGGTGCGGTGCAGCATGGTCAGTCGCCCCAGTAGCGCTGCTCGCGCCAGGGATCGCCGAGGTTGTGATAGCCGTTGCGCTCCCAGAAGCCCTGCTCGTCGCGGTCGAGCAGCGTCAGCCGGGTGATCCACTTGGCCGACTTCCAGAAGTAGAGGTGCGGAACGAGGAGCCGAACCGGTCCGCCGTGCTCGATCGGCAGCGGCTTGTGGTTGTAGGTCCAGACGATCCATGCCTGGCCGCCGCGGACGTGGTCCAGCGGCATGTTGGTGGTGTAGCCGGTCGTCGAGGTAGCGAGGACGTGGCTGGCGCTGGGCTGGGGGTTCGCCTGGTCGAGCAGCGTGTCCACGCTGACTCCGGCGAACTGGGTGTCGAACTTGGACCAGGTGGTCACGCAGTGGATGGCCCCGGTGTACGCCGAGGGTGGGAGGGCGTGGAGCTCATCCCAGGTCCATCGGGTCGGCTGCTCGACCAGACCGTCCACGGTCATCGTCCAGCGGGTTGTGTCGATCCGCGGCGTGACTTCAGCGGTCAGGACGGGCCACTGGGGACCCGTGTCGTACTGGCCGGGCGGCAGGCCGGCACGTTGGCCACGACGGCGGCCGACGAAGGGCTTGCGGGCCACGCTGCCTCCCGATGTGCTGGCGGTCGAGTCATCGTACGGCGGCGCCCACGAGCGCTGTCTAGGCTGGGCCGGTGGCCGGCGAGGACGACAGGCTGACCCCGACGAGCCTGTTCGAGGGCTCCGCGGACGGCCTTGCGCTCTACTTGGCGGTGGAGGACGCCGTTGCGGCCGTCGGCGAAGCCGAGGTCCGGGCGACGAAGAGCCAGATCGCGTTCCGGCGCCGGAAGGGGTTCGCGTACGTCTGGCGCCCCGGGCAGTACGTGAAGAGCGAGGTCCCCGCCGTCTTGTCCATCGCCTTGCCGCATCAGGTCGCCTCGGACCGGTTCAAGGAGGTCGCACACCCATCGGCCAAGGTGTGGATGCACCACATCGAGCTCCGCAGCACCGCCCAGGTCGACGACGAGGTCCGCGCCTGGCTGACCGAGGCCTACCAGAACGCGGGCTGAGCCACCGCTCGATCGCCAGCTGCCGGCCACCCCAGTTGGACGCGAGGGCGCGCTACAGCTGCATGTCCGCGAAGCGGGAGTAGTGGCCCTGGAAGGCGACGGTGATCACCTTGGTCGGGCCGTTGCGGTGTTTCGCCACGTCGAAGTCGGCCTCGCCGGCGCGCTCGGAGTCCTTGTCGTAGAGGTCGGGCCGGTTGAGCAGGATGACCAGGTCGGCGTCCTGCTCCAGCGAACCGGACTCCCGAAGGTCCGACAGCATCGGCCGCTTGTCGTTGCGCTGCTCCGGCCCCCGGTTGAGCTGGGACAGCGCGATGACCGGGACGTCGAGCTCCTTGGCCAGCAGCTTGAGCTGGCGGGAGAACTCCGACACCTCCACCTGGCGGGACTCGACCTTCTTGCCGGAGGTCATCAGCTGGATGTAGTCGATGACGATCAGCCGCAGGTCGTGCCGCTGCTTGAGCCGCCGCGCCTTGGCCCGGATCTCCATCATGGTCAGGTTCGGCGAGTCGTCGATGAACATCGGCGCCTCGGAGACCTGACCCATCTTGGCCGACACCCGGTTCCAGTCCTGGTCGTTCATCCGGCCGCCGCGGATGTGCGACAGCGGCACCCCCGCCTCCGCCGACAGCAGCCGCATGGTGATCTCGAGCTGGCTCATCTCGAGGCTGAAGATGACCGAGCTGAGCCCGTTCTTGATCGAGGCGGCCCGGGCAAGGTCGAGGGCCAACGTGCTGTTGTGCGTAGGGATCATCGACCGGGTGCAGAGGTAGGTGTGGTCGGCATTGTCGACCTGCACGCAACGGACCGCCACCGACGGGACCGAGCGGATGCTGGTGATGGACCGATGAGCTGCCGCGTCGAATGTCACGGTGTAAGCGACTGATCGCTCGCCGGCCGACCCCGCGGCCGACGTGGCGCGGTAACCCAGGCTGAGCGTGAGCTC
Source organism: Propionibacteriaceae bacterium (assembly GCA_035641435.1). GTDB lineage: Bacteria > Actinomycetota > Actinomycetes > Propionibacteriales > Propionibacteriaceae > Microlunatus. The sequence goes on from DASQUF010000489.1 coordinate 5,427, forward strand.
CAGGACGTCGGCCGCCAGGTGAGGGTCGCTCACGGCGACGTCGACCGTGCCGGTCGAGCGACCAGCGCCCTGGGCAGCCATCAGCCCAGCGAGCAGCTCTTGGCGCTGGGTCGTCGATGCGCGCAGGTAGACCGCAGGGATGCGTTGGTGGGCGGTTGCGCCGAGCGAAGCGCCGAGGGCGTAAGGCGGGATGGGGAGGTCGGCCGGCGCAAGGTCGAGCGGCCGGGCGACAGCCACCGCCCAGTTCGGCTGACCGCCGGACCGTGCCACCAAGCGCGCCATGCCCTCGGTGGTGACCACCTCGCCGAACCCGTTCTCGACGCGTCCGCAGCTGCGGCGGTCGAGCACCAGCGTGCACGACTTCGCCTGATCTACCCGGCCGAATCGTCCATGCTGATGGCCGCCGTCACCGGGCATGGAGAAAGCCCACGGATTGCCTGCTCGGGGGTTCAGGTAAGCCGTGGGCTTCACCTGCTTTCTCGTGGTCCGGGCCCGCAGCATTACCGATCGCCGCTGTGGCGTGGGCCACATCGACGGCGAGGCAGGCCGGCGAGCACTGGGAACGACCCGCCACTGATGGTCGGCGTCGGCGATCACCGAGGTGCCGTCGGAGAACGTGACCTCGTAGCACGGCCGGTCGATCATCACGTCGGTCGCCGCCACGACCTGCGTCGGCCGTCCGTCCGACCCGAGAAGCTGGTCACCGACCTGAACCTCACCCATCGTCGTCCAGCCGGTCGGCGTGGGCAGCGGTGTGTCCAGAGCCAGCGCCTTCCCGATACCAGGTCTAGCGGCCACAATGACGAGCTGCCCGGGGTGCAGGCCGTTGGTCAGGTCGTCCAGGTCGGCGAAACCGGTGGGCACGCCGGAGAGTCCGGCGCCTCGCGACTCGATGGCCTCCATCTCGTCGAGGGTGGGCTGCATCAGCTCCGAGAGCGGTTTGTAGTCCTCGGCCGCCCGTCGGTCGGTGACCGCGTAGACCTCGGCCTGGGCCCGGTCGACGATGTCGTCGACGTCGCCCTCCCCCGCGAACGACATCTGGCCGATCCGCACCGACGCGTCGACCAGCCGCCGCAGCACGGCCTTCTCCCGGACGATCTCCGCGTACCAGCCGGCGTTGGCCGCGATCGGCACCGACGCCAGCAGGGTGTGCAGGTAGGGCGCGCCGCCGAGCCGGAGCAGCTCCCCTCGCTTGCCGAGCTCGTCGGCCACGGTGACCGCGTCAGCCGGCTCACCACGCCCGTAGAGGTCGGTGATCGCGTTGTAGATCTGCTCGTGCGCGGGCCGGTAGAAGTCCGAGCCGCGGATCGTCTCCACCACATCGGCGATGGCGTCCTTGCTCATCAGCATGGCGCCGAGCACGCACTGCTCCGCCTCCATGTCCTGCGGCGGCGTACGGTCGGACAGCTGGGAGGTGCCGTCCCGGTAAGGCGGCATCACCTCGGCCAGACTCACGTGACTCCTTCGCTGCTCCAGTGCCGATTCGGGTGAATCGAATGTCAGTTCGGAACGTTACGAGAACCGACTGACAGTCCGTTGCGTCCGACGGCGAGGGGGCAACGCCTGTGGATCTGGGCCACCGTACGGCGTCGGGAGGCCGTCTGGCGAGGGCCGGAGCGAGAGTTATCCACAGGCCTTGTGGATATGTTGTGGGCGACACGCGCCCAACCTGTGCAGGACCTGCGGACGGCCTTGGGGACGAAGCGGTCCGCCATCAACAGCATCCCGTCTGACTAGGGTGAATACCGTGGACAGACGGTGGAGAACAACTTCTCGGCAGCCGCCGGTCGCGCGTGTCGATGCGGCCTGACACCGGGTCCGGACGGGCTCGGAAGCGAAATGTCGACCCCAGTTATACACAGCTCATCCCCAAAGGGGTTGATCCTGAAAGTGATTTGTCGACAATCATCGGGACTTGGCTGTCGTCCTGCGACCGCATACCCTTAGGGGGTATCACTCGAGGAGCGACTTGATCATGGACGACCAGAGCCACCACGGCTACATCGCACGGCAGGACGACTACCTGCGGCGGCTGCGAAGAATCGAGGGCCAGGTGCGCGGGCTGCAGAAGATGGTCGAGGACGAGAAGTACTGCATCGACATCCTCACCCAGATCTCCGCGACCACCAGCGCGCTGCAGTCGGTGGCCCTCGGTCTGCTCGACGAGCACCTCAGCCACTGCGTCGTCCGCGCCGCGGCCACCGGTGGGCCGGAGTCGGACGTCAAGATCAGGGAAGCCTCCGATGCCATCGCCCGCCTCGTCCGCTCCTGACCCTCGCCGGCCTCGCCTCACGTCTGAAGGAGAACTCTTGCCCACCACCAGCTACGTCGTCACCGGTATGACCTGCGACCACTGCGTCCACGCCGTCACCGAGGAGGTCAGCGCCCTGGACGGCGTCGAGGACGTCGCCGTCGACCTGGACAGCGGCCGGCTGACCGTGACCAGCGCCGCCGAGATCCCGTACGCCCGCGTCGCCGCCGCGGTCGACGAGGCGGGCTACGCCCTTGCACCGGCCTGACCGATCGCTCCTGCGTACCCAGAAGTGCTCATGCCGGTCGTCACCAAGCTCTCGGGGTTCCTGGTCGTCCTGGCCGCGGTGTTCGGTGTCGCCTTCCTGACCGGAGCCCAGTCGGCGACCCTGCTGGCTCCCCCGGCGGTTCATGACAACACCCTCGGCGGGCTGGCCGCGTCCGTCGACGGCTACACGCTGGCCGCCGTCGAGCCGGAGCTCGAGCCCGGCCCGGACCAGTTCGTCGAGCTCCGCCTGACCGGCCCGGACGGGGCTCCGGTCGACGAGCTGGATTCGATGGACCAGATGCCCTACGCCATGATGCACCTGTTCGCCGTCCGCCGCGACCTGACCGGCTTCCAGCACATCACTCCCGCGCCGGGCGAGGGAACGTCCTGGTGGGCGCTGCTCAGCCTCACTCCTGGGCCGTGGCGGGTCGTCGTCGAGCTGCAGCCGAAGGGGCTGGGCCGGCCGATCTCGCTGGGCGTCGACCTGGCCGTACGCGGCGACTACCGGCCCGAGCCGCTGCCGCCGGCCGTCGACACCCTTCCGGTGAACGGGCTCGAGGCGCGCCGGTCCGGTGCGCTCTCCACCCGGTCGAGCACGCAGATCGCGGTCACCGTCACCGAGGGCGACGAGCCGGTGACCGACCTGCAGCCCTCGCACGGCGCGCCTGGGCATGCGGTCATCATCCGGCCCGGCGATCTTGCCCTGTCCTATCGTCACGCCCTGCCCGACGGCGGTACCGGGCCGCGGCTGGAGTTCGCCGGCGGGGTGCCGGAGCCGGGGACGTACGCGGTCTTCGTCGAGTTCTACCGCGCCGAGCGGCAGCACCTGGTGGCCTACACCGTCGAGGCGCGGCGATGACCGAGACGTCGGCGCTACTTCGCTCGGTCCAGCTCGACGTCACCGGGATGACCTGTGCGTCCTGTGCGGCGCGGATCGAGAAGAAGCTCAACCGGCTCGAGGGCGTGAGCGCCACCGTCAACTACGCCACCGAGAAGGCCACGGTGCAGTTCGGCGGGGCGACCACCCCGCAGGCGCTGATCGAGACCATCGAGCGGACCGGCTACGGGGCCAACCTGCCGAGCGACGGTGGGCGCGATCCGGACCGCGACGTACGGGTGCTGGGGCGGCGGACCCTGGTGGCCGCCATGCTCAGTCTGCCGGTCGTCGTGCTGGCGATGGTGCCGGCGTGGCAGTTCGACGGGTGGCAGTGGCTCTGCCTGCTGCTCAGCCTGCCGGTGGTCGGCTGGGCGGGCAGTGCGTTCCACGCCACGGCGGCGCGCAACCTGGTGCAGGGCAGCGCCAGCATGGACACCCTGATCTCGCTCGGCTCGCTGGCCGCGCTGGGCTGGTCGCTCTACGCCCTGCTGTTCGGCGCGGCCGGTCAGCTCGGCTACACCCACCCGTTCGAGCTCCGGCTGGAGCGGCACGGCGGGACGGCCAGCCTCTATCTCGAGGCCGCGGTCGGGATCACCACGTTCCTGCTGGTCGGGCGCTACCTGGAGGCGCGGGCCAAGCGACGGTCCGGGGCGGCCCTGCGCGGGCTGCTGACGTTGCTCCCGGCTCAGGTGACGGTTCGGCGGGACGGCGTCGAGTCGGTCATCGACGCCGGTGGCCTGCACGTCGGCGACGTCTTCCTGGTCGGTCCGGGCGGGTCGGTGGCCACCGACGGGTTCGTGGTCAGCGGGCACAGCGCGATGGATTCCTCCAGCGTGACCGGGGAGTCGGTGCCGGTCGAGGTCGGACCGGGCGACGCCGTGGTCGGCGGGACGGTCAACACCCACGGCCGACTGGTGGTCGAGGCCACCCGGGTGGGGGCCGACACCCAGCTGGCCCAGATCGCCCGGCTGGTCGAGCAGGCACAGAGCGGGAAGGCCGCGGCGCAGCGGCTGGCCGACCGGATCGCGGGAATCTTCGTACCGGTGGTGATCGCGCTGGCCGTGGCCACCCTGGGGTTCTGGCTCGGGCAGGGCGCAGACCCTTCCTTCGCGTTCACCGCGGCGGTGGCGGTGCTGATCATCGCCTGCCCGTGCGCGCTGGGCCTGGCCACGCCGACGGCGCTGCTGGTCGGCACCGGCCGGGGGGCTCAGCTGGGCATCATCGTCCGCGGTCCGGAGGCCCTGGAGGCGGCCCGTCCGGTGAATGTCATCGTGCTGGACAAAACGGGGACGGTGACCGAGGGCCGGATGAGCGTGGCCGCAACCACGCCTACCGAGGGGGTTGCTGCGGACAAGTTCGTCCGGCTGGCTGGGGCGGCGGAGTCGGGCTCGAGCCACCCCATCGCTCGGGCGATCACCGCGTACGCGCGCGACGGCGGCCCGCTCCCGGAGGTCAGTGCCCTGCGGGACCGGCCGGGATTCGGGCTGGTCGCCGAGGTGGGATCCCAGTCGGTGGTGGTCGGACGGGAGGAGCTGTTGGCGGCCGAGGGGCTGGCGGTGCCTGATGAACTTCGGTCGGCGTATGCGGCGGAGCAGGCCGAGGGGCGTACGCCGGTGCTGGTCGGGTGGGACGGAGCGGCCCGCGGCCTGATCGCGCTGGCCGACACGGTGAAGTCCACCTCGGCCGCCGCGGTCGCCGCCTTCCGGGCGATGGGTCTCCGTCCGGTGCTGCTCACCGGCGACCACGCCGCGGCGGCGTACGCGGTTGGTCGGGAGGTGGGCATCGACGAGGTGGTGGCCGGCGTGCTGCCGGCCGACAAGGCGGCGGTGATCCGGGAGCGGCAGGCGGCTGGTCAGCGGGTTGCCATGGTCGGTGACGGGGTCAACGACGCGGCAGCCCTGGCCCAGGCGGACCTGGGTATCGCGATGGGCGGGGGCAGCGACGCGGCGATCGCGGCCAGCGACCTCACTTTGGTGCGCGGTGATCTGCGGCTGGCGGCCGACGCGATCCGCCTGGCCCGGGCCACGCTGCGGACGATCAAGGGCAACCTGGGGTGGGCGTTCGCCTACAACATCGCGGCCCTACCGCTGGCCATGGCCGGGTACCTCAACCCGATGGTCGCCGGCTTGGCCATGGCGCTGAGCTCGCTGTTCGTGGTGGGGAACAGCCTGCGGCTGGTGTGGTTCCGGCCGCGTTGGTCCGGCTAGGGCCCGCTCCCAGGCCGACCCGCTTCGCAACCATCCG
>DASQUF010000490.1:0-3790 GCA_035641435.1 Propionibacteriaceae bacterium
ACCTGGCCCGACCGCAACCGGATGGGCTGGACCACCCTGCTGCGCACTTCGCCGGCGCCGTCGGGTCGGCGTGAACCCCATCAACCCGTCACGAAGGAGACCACCACATGCCCTCCGGAACCAAGCAAGACCCCTGGCAGCTCAGCACAGCGCCGGCCTGGCTGGTCGAGCAGCGCGACTTGGTCGACCTCGGCGCCGCCGACGAGCTGAAGCCGGCCAAGGAGGGAACCGTCGAGGCATTCGGCCGGTCGGCAGACAACCCTGTCGGCGGCTGGTACGGGCTGCGTAAGGGCTACCGGGGTCGCTTCGGCGTGTACGTCCCACCGCTGCTGGAGGCCCTCGGCCGGGCCGAGCTCACCCACGACCCCCGCAATAACAGGTCCGCGCGCTCTAGACCAGCTCACCGAGTCGCACCGCTCGGCGAGCATCGGAAGAGCGCTCGGCTGCCGATCGGAGGAGCGATGAGCGGACCACGGCCTTCGGTCCGCGAAGAGTGACGACGACGGCAGCACCGAGAGCGCGACCGGTGTGAGACGAGCACGATCAGGTGAGCGCGACGGGTGCGAGGCGCGCCGAAAGACGGCGACTGTATCGATTTACCGGCACAATGGACTCTCCATGCAGCCGGGGGCGCCTCGCCACCGCGAATCGGAAAGCGAAGCGCAGACATGACCACCAGCCGGGCCCTGCCGGTGCCCGCCGACACGTCGCTGCTCGGGGCCCATGTCCGGGAAGGCGGCACGCTGTTCGGGCTGTGGGCGCCGCGGGCGACCCGGGTGGAGCTGGCGTTGGTGGCCGAGGACCGGTCCCAGACCAACCACGACATGCGGCTCGGCGCCGACGGCGTCTGGACGGTGCACGTGCCCGGCATCGGGCCGGAGCAGCGGTACGGCTACCGGGTCCACGGTGAGTGGAACCCCGCGGTCGGGGCACGGTTCAACCCGGCCAAGCTGCTGCTCGACCCGTACGCCCGCGCGATCACCGGCGGCGTCGACTACTCCGGGCCGATCCTGGACCACCCGCCTGGCTCGGACTACGTCCTCGACCCCACCGACAGCTCCGCCGCGGTGCCGCTGAGTGTGGTCGTTCCCGACTCGCCGCCGCCGACGCCGGTCGCCCGGTCCCGGACGCTGGCCGAGAGCGTGATCTACGAGCTGCACGTCAAGGGCTACACCCGGCTGCATCCCCTCGTCCCGGAACACCTGCGCGGCACGTACGCCGGTCTGGCCTATCCGGCGGTGATCGAGCACCTGGTTGACCTCGGGGTGACGGCGGTCGAGCTGCTACCGGTGCACCACCACGTGTCCGAGCCGTTCGTGGTCGGCCGCGGCCTGTCCAACTACTGGGGCTACAACACCCTGGGCTTCTTCGCGCCGCACTCGGCGTACGGATCGGTCGGCACGCTCGGGCAGCAGGTCCGCGAGTTCAAGGGGATGGTCTCCGCGCTGCACGAGGCCGGCATAGAGGTCATCCTCGACGTGGTCTACAACCACACCGGCGAGGGGGGCCATAAGGGCCCGACGCTGTCCTTCCGTGGCCTGGACCACCTCGGCTACTACCGGCTGACCGACGACCGGCACAACGACTACGACGTCACCGGCTGCGGCAACTCCCTGGACACCTCCGAGCCCGGGGTGCTGCGGCTGGTGCTGGACTCGCTGCGCTACTGGGTGACCGAGATGGGCGTCGACGGCTTCCGCTTCGACCTGGTCAGCACCCTGCTCCGCGACGAGCGGCACCACGTCGACCAGAACCACCCGTTCAAGCGCGCGATCCGTTCCGACCCGGTGCTCAGCCAGGTCAAACTCATCGCCGAGCCGTGGGACCTCGGGCCGTACGGCTACCAGGTCGGCGCGTTCGGACCGGGCTGGAGCGAGTGGAACGACCGCTTCCGAAACTTCGTCCGGGACTTCTGGCGCGGCAACACCCATGGGGTCGCCGAGCTGGCCCTGCGGCTGACCGCGTCGCCGGACATCTACGACCGCAACGGGCGCGGCACCACGGCCAGCATCAACTTCGTCACCGCGCACGACGGCTTCACCCTGCGCGACCTGGTCACCTACGACGTGAAGCACAACGGCGCCAACGGTGAGGGGAACCGCGACGGCACCGACGACAACCGCTCATGGAACTGCGGGGTGGAAGGCGAGACCGAGGACGCCGGTGTCAACGGCATCCGGCACCGCCAGTCGCAGAACCTGATGGCCACCCTGCTGCTCGCGACCGGGGTGCCGATGATCACCGCCGGCGACGAGCTGGGGCGGACCCAGCTGGGCAACAACAACGCCTACTGCCAGGACTCCCCCATCTCCTGGGTGCACTGGGACACCCAGCCCGCCTGGTCCGACCTGAGCGAGACCACCCGGCGGCTGCTGCAGCTCCGGGCCGAGCACCCGGTGCTCCGCCGGGCGGCGTTCCGGCACGGGGAGTTTCTGCTCGACCCGACCGGCAAGCCGACCGGCCGGCGCAACATCGCCTGGTTCGGCGGCCGCCGAACCGAGATGTCACGGGAGGAGTGGGACGACGGCACCCGAAAGACCCTGGGCATGTACCTCGCCTGGGACGACCCCGTCCGAACCTCCGACGAGGCCTACCTGATCTGGTTCCACGCCGGTGCGGAGCCGATCCAGGTCGATCTTCCCGACGGCCCGTGGGCCACCACCTACACCGTCGTCGTCCACACCGGGCGGGACGGCGAGCTGCCGAGCGAGAAGATCGTGGCCGGCAGCTCGCTCCAGCTGCCCGGACGTACGGTGGTCGTCCTGCAGGTGGACTAGACCCCCAAGAGGTGGGCATGAACCGGCGGACCAGGTTGCTGGTGGAGGCGCTGCGTCGGCTGCCGCGTCCCGAACGGCCCTCGGCCCGCTACCTGGCCCGGGTCCGCCGTGAGCTGCCACGTGGGCTCGCCAGGCTGCTACTCGGGCCGGTGGGCGCCGAGGTGGCCGTCCGCGACATCACGGTGCCGAGCACCGACACGTTGCTGCCCGCGCGGGTCTACCGTCCGCGAGCGTCCGCGAAAGATGCGCTGCCGTTGGTGGTCAACTTCCACGGCGGGGGCTTCGTCTTCGGGACCTTGACCACCGCTGACTGGCTGTGCGGCCAGGTTGCGGCCCGGGCGTCCACGACGGTGGTTTCGGTCGGTTACCGACTGGCCCCCGAGTACCCGGCCCCGACGCCGTTCCTCGACGCCTGGACCGCGACCCGCTGGCTGGTGGAGAACGCCGGACTGGTGGACGGCGACCCGAACCGGGTCAGCGTGCTGGGCGAGAGCGCCGGAGCCAACCTCGCCGCCCTGATCGCTCTGGCCAACCGGGACGAGCACCGCCGCAACCCGACGTGGCCGTCCCTCGCCCACCAGATCCTGGCCTACCCGGCCGTCGACCTCACACTGTCCTCAGCCTCGGTCGACGAGGACCCGAACGCCCCGATGCTGCGCCGCCGAACGCTGGACTGGTACGGCCGGCTCTATCTGCCCCAGGGCCTGGCCACCAGCATCGCCGCCGACAACCCCCTGGTCAGCCCGATCTTTGCCGCCGACCACTCCGACCTACCGCCAACCTTGGTGCTGGCCGCCGGGCAGGACCCGTTGCGCGACGACGCGATCCGCTACGCCGCCGTGCTGGAGGCCGCCGGGGTGCCGGTGACCACCCAGGTGTTCCCGGAGGCCATCCACGGCTTCCTGTCCATCCCGCTTTTCGAGCCTGACGCGCAACCGGCGGTACAGGCCATCGTGGACCAGCTCGTCAGCCCTTGATGCCGCTGCTCGCCACTCCCTCGATGACGTAGCGCT
>DASQUF010000491.1:0-37384 GCA_035641435.1 Propionibacteriaceae bacterium
CTCGCCCTGACTGGCGCCACGCACGATCCCGGCGATGTCGACGAAGCTGACCGTGGCCGGCACCAGCCGGGCCGAGCTGAACAGCTCCCCCAGCACCGCCAGCCGGGCGTCGGGCACGCCCACCACGCCGACGTTCGGCTCTATGGTGGCGAACGGGTAGTTCGCCGCCAGCACGTCGTTTCGGGTGAGGGCGTTGAACAAGGTCGACTTCCCCGCGTTGGGGAGACCGACGATGCCGATGGTGAGAGCCACGAGGGTCCAGCGTAGGGGGAGCGTCCTAGCATTCGACGCATGATCACTGCTGTGCACACCTTGGTCTACGCCGAGGACCCGGAGACGGCCCGGGCGTTCTTTCGGGATGTGCTCGGACTGCCGGGGACCGACACCGGCGGCGGCTGGCTGATCTTCGGCTCAGGGCCCAGTGAGCTGGCCGTACACCCGAGCTCCTGGGAACACGAGGGCCGGAGCGGGTCCACCGAGCAGACGTTCGACGTGTCGTTGATGTGCGACGACCTCGAGCAGACCATGGCCGACCTCAGCGCGAAGGGTGCGACCTTCACCGGTGGGGTCGTGGACGAGGGCTGGGGTCTGGCGACGCGGCTGGTGGTACCCGGTGCGAGCGAGATGACCCTCTACCAGCCGCAGTACGACCCGCCGGCCCTGCAGTCGCCGAGTCAGTAGCCGCCCTCGGGCGGCACCATCTCCCCGCGTACGCCGAGCAGCCGGATCGGCCGGGAGTCGTTGAGCCCGGCCAGCAGGTCCAGCGCCGTACGCGTGATCACGGTCGGGTCGTAGGTCGGCTCGGGCAGCTTGCGGATGCGGGTGAAGGTGAAGAACGGGGCGAACCGCACCTTGAGGTGCACCCGGGCGCACGGCCGCTGCTCGCGGTGCAGGTCGGCGACCACCTGCTCGGCCAGGGCCGCGACCGCGACCTCGATCTCCGCCGGCTCGACCAGGTTGCGTTGGTAGGTGAGCTCGTGGCCGTGCGCCCGCGCCACCCACGGCGTGTCGTCCACCACCGCACTGCTGATCCCCCGGCCCAAGGCGCGCAGGTAGGGACCGGTGCTGGGTCCGAAGGCGGCCGTCAGCCGGGCCTCGTCGGCATGCGCCAGGTCGGCGACCGTGTGAATTCCCAGGTCGGCCAACCGGGTCGAGATCCGCTTGCCCACGCCCCAGAGCGCGACCGTTGGCCGCTCCCCCATCACCGCGGACCAGTTGTCCCGGGTCAGCCGGAAGACGCCGCCCGGCTTGCCGAACTCGGTGGCGATCTTGGCCCGCACCGTGGTGTCCCCGATCCCGACCGAGCAGGACAGCCCGGTGGCGGCGTGCACCGCCGCCTGGGCCTCTCGCGCATACCCCTCGGGGTCACCTGTCGACACACCGACAAAGGCCTCGTCCCAGCCGAGCACCTGGACCACCGCGCCGGGCAGCCCGCGCAGGGTGTCCATCACCGCGGCCGAGGCCGCCTCGTACACCGGAAAGTCGACCGGCAGCAGGACGGCCTCCGGACAGCGGCGTACCGCGGTCTTCAGCGGCATCCCGGACCGGACACCGAACGCGCGCGCCTCGTAGGAGGCGGTCGAGACCACCGCCCGCTCGCTCGGGTCGCCCCGGCCGCCGACGATCAGCGGGCGCCCGGCGAGCTCGGGTCGGCGCAGGATCTCCACCGCGGCCAGGAACTGGTCGAGGTCGACGTGCAGCACCCAGCGCGCCATCGGTTGCCCTAAGCCTGTCGGAGGTCAGCCCTCGACCGACCAGAACGCCTCCACCGCCTGGCTCAGTGCCAGTGCGTCCGCTGTACCCGCCAGCTCCCGGACGGAGTGCATGGACAGCAGCGGCTGCCCGACGTCGATGGTCCGGATGCCCAGCCGGGTCGCGGTCAGCGGGCCGATGGTCGACCCACAGGGCAGCGCGTTGTTGGACACGAACTCCTGCGTCGGCACCCCGGCCGCCCGGCACGCCCGGCGCCACAGGGCCATGCCGGCGGCGTCGGTGGCGTAGCGCTGGTTGGTGTTGATCTTCAGCAGCGGCCCGCCGTTGAGCAGCGGCTGGTTGGCCGGGTCGTGCCGCTGCGGGTAGTTGGGGTGGATCGCGTGGCCGGCGTCCACCGACAGGCAGACCGACCGGGCCAGGGCCTGGTGGTACTGGTCGGGGCTGACCTCGCGGGCGCCGGCGATGCGGGCGAGCACGTCGGCGAGCAGTGGACCCGAGGCGCCGCTGCGCGAGGCACTGCCCAGCTCCTCGTGGTCGAACGCCACCAGCAGCTCGATCCGCTCGCCGCCAGACGAACGCAGCAGGGCGGTCAGGCCGGCGTGGACGCCGGTGAGGTTGTCCAGCCGGCCCGCGGCCAGGAACTCCTCGTCGGGACCGAAGACGGCGGGTGCCGTCGCCTCGTACGCGACCAGATCCAACCCGTCGACCTGGTCGCCGCGGCATCCGACCAGGTTGCCCAGGTGGTCGGCTAGCCGCCGGTCCGGCCGACCCACGCCCCACACCGGCATCGTGTGCTGCTGCCGGTCCAGCTTCAAGCCGTTGTCGTTCACACCGCGGTCCAGATGGATGGCCAGCTGCGGGATGCGCATGATCGCATCGGTGCGCACCAGCTCGGTCCGCCCGTCGGTCAGCACCACCCGGCCGGCCAGGCCGAGCTCGCGGTCCAGCCAGGAGTTGAGCAGCGGGCCGCCGTAGATCTCCAGGCCGAGCTGGGCGTAACCGAAGCCGCCCAGGTCCGGGTTGGGCTTGACCGCGAAGCCGGGTGAGTCGGTATGGGCGCCGACGATCCGGAACGGCGTACGCGGGTCCGCGTCGGCCGGCAGGCGCCAGGCCACCAGCGCGCCGTCGCGGACCACGTAATGGCCGCCGGGGCTGGAGTCCCAGTCGGCCGCCTCGTCCTGCTCCACGAAACCGGCCTCGGCGAGACGACGCGCACCCTCGGCCGCGGCGTGGAACGACGACGGCGAGGCGATCACGAAGGCCGCGAGGTCCGCCACGTGGTCGAGAGCCGCCGACATGAGATACAACCTAAACCTCGGCAGCGTGCCGGCCGGACGCCCGCGGCGCAACCATCCGCGCTCGCAGGCTCGCGCTCCCGCCAGACCCGTCCACGCTCCGCTGCCGTCCGGCCGTCTCGCCGCCTCTCGCCAAAATTCCTCCTCGCTCTCTCGGCGTGTCGCCCAGGGCAGTTTGTCGGTCGCGGCCCTCAGGATGGAACGCATGGATGTCGGAACGGTCGTCGCCCTGGTCTGCGGGCTGGTTCTCGGGCTCGCCCTCGGCGTCCTCGCGGGCCTGCTGCTGACCCGGGCGCGCCGCGAGGCCGAGGTGGCGCAGGCCCGCGAGGAGTCCGCGCGAGTGCGGGCCGACGTCGCCGAGATTCGGGCTCGAGCGGCCGCCGACCTGGCGGAGGCCCGCGCCGAGGCTGCCGCGGCGCAGGGCGAGGCCGCCACCGTGTCGGCGGCGCTGGCCGGCGCGCACGCGGAGCGGGACGCCGCAGTCAACCGGGCCCGTGAGATCGCGAGCGACCGCGAGGCGATGCTCAACCAGTTCAAGGTGCTGTCGGCCGACACCCTGAACCAGCACAGCAAGGCCGCGGACGCGCAGGCCGAGCATCGGCTGAAGGCGACCGAGCAGCTGATGGTGCCGGTGCGGGAGAGCCTGGACCGGTTCGGCACCCGGCTAACCGAGGTGGAGAAGGAGCGGTCGGCCATCTCCGCGGAGCTGCGGACGCAGGTGGCGACCGTGCGGCAGACCGGCGAGACGCTGCGCCGGGAGACCACCGCCCTGGTCAGTGCCCTGCGCAAGCCGCAGATCCGTGGCTCCTGGGGCGAGACCCAGCTCAAGCGGGTTGCCGAGATTGCCGGGATGCTTGACCGCTGTGACTTCGACCTGCAGCACACCAGCCGCGACGACGACCGGCTGCTGCGTCCGGATATGCGGGTCAACCTGGCCGAGGGCAAGCACCTCTTCGTCGACGCGAAGGCGCCGCTGACCGCCTTCCTCGAGGCGGCCGAGACCGAGGACGACACCATCCAGGCCGAGGCGCTGACCCGGTACGCGCGGCACATCCGGACCCACATCGACCAGCTGTCCAGCAAGCAGTACTGGAAGGCGGCCGAGTCCCCCGAGTTTGTGGTGCTGTTCCTGCCCAACGAGATGTTCTTCAGCGCGGCGCTGGACCAGATGCCCGACCTGTACGACTACGCCGCTGCCCGCGACGTGGTGCTGGCCACGCCGACCACCTTGATCGGCCTGCTGCGCGCGGTGGCGTACGGCTGGAAGCAGGCGGCCCTGGCCGAGAGCGCGGCCGAGGTGTTCCGGCTGGGCCGGGATCTGCACGCCAAGCTGGGCCTGATGGGCAACCGGCTGGACAAGCTGGGCCGGGCGCTCCGCTCCTCGGTCAACGCGTACAACGAGACCATCGCGACGGTCGAGGGCACCGTGCTGGTCCGGGCCCGGCGCTTCCGGGATCTCAAGGTCAGCGACGCCGAGCTGGGGACGCTGCCTCAGCTGGACGACGCGGTGCGCCAGATCCAGGCCCCCGAGCTGGTCGACGACGCCGTGCAGGTCGAGCCGATCGTCGGCCGCGGCCGGAAGCGGGCCGCAGCGACTCCCGAGGCGGCCGAGCTGGTCCGCGGCGAGCCGGACCTGCTCGCGCTGGTGGAGGCCGACGTCGCCAGCAGTGGCGACGAGGACGCGGAGCGGCGCTCGTCGTAGGAGGTGACCCTCGGGTCAGTCGTTGACAGCGCCGGCCCGCAGGTCGCGCCGCAGCTCCGGCGGCAGGGCGAAGACCAGGGACTCCTCGGTCAGCCGCTCCTCGCGCGCCACCGGGAAGCCCCGCTCGACCAGGTATTCGAGCACTCCCTGGACCAGGTGCTCCGGCACCGAGGCGCCGCTGGTCACCCCGACCGAGTTGACTCCGTCCAGCCAGGCCGGATCGATCTCGCCGGCGTTGTCGACCCGGTAGGCGGTTCTCGCGCCGGCCTCCAGGGCCACCTCGACCAGCCGGACCGAGTTGGAGGAGTTGGCCGAACCGACCACGATCATCAGGTCGCTGGAGGCGGCGATCTGCTTGACCGCGAGCTGCCGGTTGGAGGTGGCGTAGCAGATGTCGTCGCTCGGCGGGTCCATCAGCAACGGGAACCGCTGCCGCAGCCGGTTGACCGTGTCGAGCGTCTCGTCCACGCTCAGCGTGGTCTGGCTGAGCCAGGCCAGCCGGCTCGGGTCCTTGACCTCCAGCCGGTCCACGTCCTCTGGCGACTGCACCAGGGTGATGTGCTCCGGCGCCTCACCTGTGGTTCCCTCGACCTCCTCATGACCAGCGTGGCCGATGAGCAGGATCTCCCGGTCGTCGCGGGCGAACCGCTTGGCCTCCTGGTGCACCTTGGTGACCAGTGGGCAGGTGGCGTCGATGGTCTTCAGCCCCCGCTGGCGGGCCTCGACCTGGACGGCCGGCGACACGCCGTGCGCGGAGAACACGACCCGCGCGCCGGGCGGGACCTGGTCCAGCTCGTCGACGAAGATCGCCCCGCGGGCCTCCAAGTCCTCCACCACGTGCCGGTTATGCACGATCTGCTTCCGGACGTAGACCGGCGCGCCGTACGCGGCCAGGGCCTTCTCGACGGTGATCACCGCGCGGTCCACTCCCGCGCAGTAGCCGCGCGGCGCTGCAAGCACCACCTGTCGGGTCGATGTCACGGTGCCGAGTGTAGGTGGCCTGCTTCTCTGCGGCCGGGCCTTACGCTCAGTGGCGTGCCCCTCGAGTCCTCGCCGGAGAACCCTCAGCCGTTGCGGCTGATCTCCAACAAGGTGCGCGGCTGGATCGACCGGCTGGGGCCGGTCTGGGTCGAGGCCCAGCTGATCGAGATCAACCGGAGGACCGGCCGGACGATCTTCCTCACCCTGCGCGACCGCCTGGCCCCCGTCTCGGCCGCGGTGACGATCTCCGCCACCACCTTGGACTCGGCGGGCCCGCTGACCGAGGGCGCGACCGTGGTTGCGCGGCTGAAGCCGTCGTACTTCGAGCAGTCGGGCCGGTTCAGCTACTACTGCGACGCGATCACGCCGGTCGGCGAGGGCCGGTTGCTGGCCCAGCTCGAGCAGACCAAGCGGCTGCTGCAGGCTGAAGGCCTGTTCGACCGGGCGCGGAAGCGGCCGTTGCCGTTCCTGCCCCGGGCCGTGGGTCTGGTCACCGGAGCCGACAGCGCGGCGGAACGTGACGTGATCGAGAACGCCCGCCGCCGCTGGCCCGCGGTCCGGCTGCTGGTCCGGCACGCCCTGGTGCAGGGACCGCAGGCGGCCGAGCAGTTGATCGCCGCCGTACGCCGGCTCGACGAGCACCCCCAGGTCGACGTGATCGTCATCGCCCGAGGCGGCGGCTCGCTCGAGGACCTGCTGCCGTTCTCCGACGAGGGACTGGTCCGGGCGGTCGCCGGCTGCCGTACGCCGGTGGTCAGCGCGATCGGCCACGAGTCGGACAACCCGATCCTCGACCTGGTGGCCGACTACCGCGCCTCCACCCCGACGGACGCGGCCAAGCGGGTGGTGCCCGACGCCGCCGAAGAGCTGGCCCGGATCCGTCAGGCCCAGGAGCGGATGCGGCAATGTGTGACAACGCTGGTCGCCCGCCAGCAGGAGGTCCTCGCCGCGCTGCGGTCGCGGCCGGTGCTGGCTGACCCCACCGCCAGCTTCGCCCTGCGGACCGACGAGGTGCAGCGGCTGCGCGACCGGGCTCACCGGACGATCGCCACCCGGCTGGATGCCGAACGGATGGCCGTGCGCCACTCCGTGGAGCGCATCCGGGCCGTCTCGCCGCAGGCCACGCTGGAGCGGGGCTACGCGATCCTGGTCGGGTCCGCCGGCCAGCCGGTCCGTTCGGTGACCGAGGTATCGGTGGAGGAAGATGTGACGGCCCACCTGGCCGACGGTCAGCTGGTCGTCCAGGTACGCGAAGTGCGAGCCCGAGGAGAGCGATGATGCAGCCGCCACCGGACCAGTCGCTGTCCTACGAGCAGGCCCGCGAGGAGCTGGTCGCCCTGGTCCAGCGCCTGGAGAGCGGCGGGGCGCCACTGGACGAGTCGCTGGCCCTATGGGAACGGGGTGAGCAGCTAGCCGCGATCTGCCAGTCGTGGCTGGACGGCGCCAAGGCCCGGATCGAGGCCGCCCGCGCCGCCGCTGACGATCCCAGCGCCAACTGACCGCTCGCCCCTCGACCACTCCGCGCCAGTTAGGCGGACTCCGCGGCTGTTGCTGCTGCCGCGGAGTCGCGGTATGTGCCGCGGAGTGACCCGAGGCGGGGCAGTTACGCGCTGAGCTCGAGGTCGTCGGCGGAGACGGGGCTGCGCGGCGTGACGAAGCGGCGACGGTAGTCGACCGGGGCCAGGCCGATCTCGCGGCGGAAGTGTTCACGCATCACGACCGCGGAGTTGAAGCCGACCCGGGTGGCGATCTGCTCGACGCCGAGGTCGCTCTCCTCCAGCAGGCTGCGCGCGGCCAGGATCCGCTGCTGGGTCAGCCACCGGTGCGGCGTGGTGCCGGTCTCCGCGCTGAACCGCCGAGCGAAGGTCCGGTCACTCATCATCGCCCGGCGGGCCAGCGACGAGGCGGTGTGCGGTTCGGACAGGTGGGCCAGCACCCAGGTGAGCACCGGAGCCAGGCTGTCGCTCTCGTACGTCGGGATCGGCATCTCGACGAACTGCTGCTGGCCCCCGTCCCGCTGCGGGGGTACCACCATCCGCCGGGCGATCTTGGTGGCGACCGCGGTACCCAGCTCGCGTCGGACCAGGTGCAGGCAGGCGTCGATGCCGGCCGCCGTCCCCGCGCTGGTGATCAGGTTCCCGTCGTCGACGTAGAGCGCTCGCGGGTCGAGAACCGCCTCCGGGTACATGACCGCCATCTCCTCGACGTACTTCCAGTGCGTGGTGCAGCGCCGCCCGTCCAGCAGCCCGGCCGCGCCCAGCATGAACGCGCCCGAGCAGAGGCTGAGCAGGGTCGCACCGGCCGCGTACGCCTCGCGGAGGGCCTGCAGCACCTCTGGCGGGTAGTCCTCCGGTTCCCGGATGGAGGTCGCCGAGGCGATGACCAGGTCGCTGCCGGCCACCGCATCGAGCCCGTGCGTCGCGGTGATCGTGAACGGCGAGACGTTCTTGGTCGCCAACGGGACGCCGGGCCGTTCCGCACAGACCCGGAAGTCGAAGGGCGGCACGCCGTCGTCGGCCCGGTCCAGGCCGAAGACCTCGACGGCCACCCCGAACTCGAACACCGCGATCGGCTCGACCAGCACCACACTCACCCTGGACAGCGTCATGCCCCCAGCATAGTGGCAGAAATCTTGTCTACGTCATCCTGTTGCCAGGGTGGCCGCGTACGCCTCCAAGGCCTCGTAGGCCAGGTCGCCGGAGACGATCGTGGTGACCGCCGGCTCCCGCCGGACCAGGGACCGGGTCCGCCCGTCCGGACTGAGAAGCCGCTCCCAGGTCTGGCCGTTGACCGTGCTCTGCCCGTCCGCCGTCCCCTCCCGGGTCTGCTCCTTGACCAGGTCGTCCGGCTGCAGGTCGCCCTGGTCCAGGCCGATGAAGACGTCGTCCGGGTTCAGGACGCCCAGCGCCCACTGGTTGCGGACCGACGGCTGCCCATCCCGGAAGGGATCACCGGTCTCGACCCACTCGGCCTGCGTCGCGCGCCAGCCCTCGGGCAAGCTGCTCGGGGCGAGCACCGGGAACGGCGCGTCCCGGCGGGCCACGGCGAGCACCGGTTGCCAGTCGACCTGGGTCACCGGCTTGTCCTCCGGCAGGTCGGTGAACAGCACGGCGATGATCACCAGCGGGATCAGGATCACCGCCAACGACCGGATCATGTCGCCCGGCGTCGCCATCCGGTTCGCCCGTGCCACAGACCCATCCTCACAGACGCCGCAAACCCATCGGCTGCCTTACTTCTTCGGGTCGTGGCCCCAGTTCATCAGCGAGTACCGCCAGGGCGTGTCGGTGACGTCGCCGTCCGGCCGCTGGGCGGAATGCCGCTTGACGTATCCGACGACCTTGCGCATGGCCGCGTAGTCGTCCTCGGTCAGGTCGCGCTTCTTCTTGCCGAGCAGGGTGACGATGCGACGCCCCATCTCGTGCCCGGTGGACTCCCCGCTACCGCCCTTCTTCTGCCCGACCTCTTTGGACTCCTCGGTCTGCAGCCAGTCCTCGATCTGCTTGGCGGTCATGTTCACCGCGTCGGAGAACTCGGCGTACGTGTCATCGTCACTCATCGGCACCCCCTTCCTCGGCGTCGATGGTTACTTCTGCCCGCTCGCCGGCATTGGACGCAGAGCCGCGCGCGCCGGGGCTCGCCGCCGCGACTGTCCCGCAGAACCATGGGGGCTCGGGGTTCAAGGTGGCTGCTTGTGCGCCCGAGCCGGAATGTCGGCTCTTCCCCGATGATCAAGACGGTACCTCACGCGGGGCCCGGCTACGGGCATTCGAGACTGGGAACGTGATGGAGACGCTGGACACACTGGCTCGGCACCGCGGCCCGCGGGGCGAGGTGGTGCTGCGCCGGCGCCGGGAAACTGGCGGAGACGTCGAGGAGCTGATCGTCAACGGCATCTTCGCCATGGACTCCACCGACACCTGGACCGAGCGCCGATTGGCCGAGGTCGCCCTCACCGGGTCCCGGCCGCGCCGGGTGCTGGTCGGCGGTCTCGGCCTCGGCTACACGGCCGCCGAACTGCTGGCCGCCGACGTCGAGCATCTCGACGTGGTCGAGATCGAGGACTGTCTGGTCGAGTGGGCGTACGCCGGGCTCACCCCGACGCTCGCCGCCGTGGCCGCCGACCCCCGGGTCGCCCTGCACACCGCCGACGTGGTCGCGGTGCTGACCGGACGGCAGCCGCCGGACGGACCGTGGGACGCCATCGTCCTCGACGTCGACAACGGCCCGGACTTCCTCATCCACGGCACGAACGCGGGCCTGTACAGCCCGGCCAGCCTGGCCGCCGCGTACGACCGGCTGGCCGCTGGCGGCACCATGGCCATCTGGTGCCAGGGCCCCGCCCCGGATCTCCTCGCCGCCCTCCGCCGGCTCTCTCCCTCCGCGCAGCCGCACGCGTTCACCCGCGTCCGGGACGGCCGCACGCTGGAGTACGTCATCTACACGGTGGCCAGGGGCGAGCTCGCCGCCGCGGCGGTTGAGCAAGAATGTGGGCCATGACCGCACCAGCCGGCGACGGCGAGTTCCGCATCGAACGCGACACCATGGGCGAGGTCCGGGTACCGGCCACCGCGCTGTACCGGGCGCAGACCCAGCGCGCAGTGGAGAACTTCCCGATCTCCGGCGTGCCCATCGACCCGGCCCTGATCTCGGCGCTGGGGCTGATCAAGGGTGCCGCGGCCCAGACCAACGCCCAGCTCGGGGTGCTGAGTGCTGAGCGGGCGGCGGCGATCGAGAAGGCGGCCGGAGCGGTGGCGGCCGGTCAGCGCCACGAGCACTTCCCCATCGACGTCTTCCAGACGGGTTCCGGCACCTCCAGCAACATGAACGCGAACGAGGTGATCGCGTCCCTGGCCAGCGAGCTGCTCGGCGAGCCGATCCATCCCAACGACCACGTCAACGCGTCCCAGTCCAGCAACGACGTGTTCCCCAGCGCGATCCACATCGCGGCAACCCAGAGCCTGCTGACCGGCCTGGTACCGGCCCTCCGCCACCTCGAGCAGGCCCTGGCCGCCAAGGCGGAGGAGTTCGCCGAGGTGGTCAAGAGCGGTCGAACGCACCTGATGGACGCCACGCCGGTCACCTTGGGCCAGGAGTTCGGCGGGTACGCGACCCAGGTCCGGTATGGCATCGAGCGGGTCGAGGCCACCTTGCCCCGGGTCGCCGAGCTGCCGCTGGGCGGCACGGCGGTGGGCACCGGGATCAACACCCCGCCGGGGTTCGCCGCCTCGGTGATCTCGATCATCGTTCGGGAGACCGGGCTGCCGCTGACCGAGGCCCGCGACCACTTCGAGGCCCAGGGAGCCCGGGACGGGCTGGTCGAGGCTTCCGGCGCGCTGCGCACCATCGCGGTCAGCCTGACCAAGATCGCCAACGACCTGCGCTGGATGGGCTCCGGGCCGCGGGCCGGACTCGGTGAGATCGCCCTGCCGGACCTCCAGCCCGGCTCGTCGATCATGCCCGGCAAAGTAAACCCGGTGATCTGCGAAGCGACCACGATGGTCTGCGCCCAGGTGATCGGCAACGACGCCGCGGTGGCCTTCGCGGGGGCGTCCGGCAACTTCGAGCTGAACGTGATGCTGCCGGTGATGGCCCGCAACCTGCTCGAGTCGATCCGGCTGCTCGCCAACGTCAGCCGGCTGCTGGCCGACCGGTGTGTGTCCGGGATCGTCGCCAACGTCGAGCACTGCCGGGCCCTGGCCGAGTCGTCGCCGTCGATCGTCACACCGCTGAACCGCTACCTGGGATACGAGAATGCCGCGGCGGTGGCCAAGAAGGCGCTGGCGGAAAACCTGACGATCCGGGAGGTCGTGCTGCGGTCCGGCTACGTCACCGACGGCAGCATCACCGAGGACCAGCTCGACGCCGCCCTGGACGTCCTGGCCATGACCAAGCGGCCGTCCTAACGCGACCGCGTCCGGCGCGAGCTGCGAGCGTCGGAAATCGCGCGCCGCCGAGCGGAGGAGGAGCGCGTGAACAACGCTTTTCCGTTTACGCGCGACGACGACGTCGGCGGGGTAGAGCGCGATGCGCGAGCAGCAGGATCAATACCATCCGTGCGCCCGCTTGAAGGACCAAGCGGCGCAGGGGCTGCCGTAGCGGTCCTCCATGTATCCGATGGCCCAGATGATCTGGGTGGCTGGGTTGGTCCGCCAGTCGCTGCCGACGCTGGCCATCTTCGACCCAGGCAGGGCCTGCGGGATCCCGTACGCGCCCGAGCTCGGGTTGGTCGCGTCGATGTCCCACATGCTCTCGCGGATGATGATGTTGTTGAAGCAGTCGAACTCGGACTCGCCGTAGCCGTACTTGTTCTTCAGGATCTGCCGGGCGATCTCGCGCGGGTCAGTGGTGCCGGGCAGGTAGCCGCGGTTCGCCAGCGCCCGCTCGCGCTCCGCCGCTTCGGCGGCGGCCTTCTTGGCGGCCGCTCTCAGCTTGACGTGCTCGGCGGAGATGGCCTTGGTCCGGTCGCTCAGCCACGAGGACCTCTTGGCAGCCTGCTTCGCCGCCTTGACCCGGATCCGCTCGGCCCTCGCGGCGGCGACATCATGCTTCCGGGCCCGCTGCACCGCCAGCCGGAGCTCCGCGTCGCCGCGGGCGGCGGCCACGGCAGGGTCTGGGGTTGCGGAGGTGGACACGGCCGGCACGGCGGTCGCTACGTCGTCAGCGGCCGGGCTGCTCAGGCCCACCACGCTGATCGCGCTGACCACGGCAACGAAACCCACCCCGGCCAGGGCGTGCTGGGCGAGACGGCGCACGGTCGCTACCTTCGCACACGCCGTTATCGAAACGAAATAATCACGCCGTAACGTGAGACACGTCTCAGCCCAGGGGAGTGACCGTCGTGGTCACACTGTGATGTCCTCCAGCATCTCGGTCACCAGTGCGGCGATCGGCGAGCGCTCCGAGCGGTGCAGCGTGATGTGCGCGAACAGCGGGTGTCCCTTCAGCTTCTCCACCACCGCGACCACTCCGTCGTGCCGGCCCACCCGCAGGTTGTCCCGCTGGGCCACGTCGTGGGTGAGCACCACGCGCGAGTCCTGGCCGATCCGGCTGAGCACGGTGAGCAGCACGTTGCGCTCGAGCGACTGGGCTTCGTCGACGATGACGAACGCGTCGTGCAGTGAGCGGCCCCGGATGTGGGTGAGCGGCAGCACCTCGAGCAGCCCCCGCTCCACCACCTCGTCGAGGACCACCTTCGAGGTGACCGCGCCCAGGGTGTCGAAGACGGCCTGGGCCCAGGGCGCCATCTTCTCCCCCTCGGTGCCCGGCAGGTAGCCGAGCTCCTGCCCGCCGACCGCGTACAACGGCCGGAAGACGACCACCTTGGCGTGCTGCCGCCGCTCCAGCACCGCCTCCAGCCCCGCGCACAGGGCGAGGGCGGACTTGCCGGTCCCCGCCCGACCGCCGAGCGAGACGATGCCGATCGAGGGGTCGAGCAGCAGGTCGAGGGCAACCCGCTGCTCGGCGGAACGGCCGTGGATGCCGAACGCGTCCCGGTCGGCCTTGACGAGCTTGAGCTCCTTGTTCGGCGTCACCCGGCCCAGCGCCGAGGCCTTGCCGCTGAGCAGCACCACCCCGGTGTGACAGGGCAGGCCGCGGGCCTGGTCCAGGTCGACAGTGCCCACCTCGTACAGCCGGTCCAGATCGGCCGGCGCGATGTCGACCTCCGCCATCCCGGTCCACTCGCTCTCCACCGCCAGCTCCGCACGGTACTCCTCCGCGGTCAGCCCAACGGCCGACGCCTTGACCCGCATCGGCAGGTCCTTCGACACCAGGGTCACGTCGCGGCCCTCGGCCGCGTAGTTGAGCGCAACCGCCAGGATCCGGGAGTCGTTGTCCCCCAGCCGGAAACCAGGCGGCAGGATCTCCGAATCGGTGTGGTTGAGCTCCACGTGGACCGTGCCGCCCTGGTCGTTGACGGGGACCGGGGCGTCCAGCCGGCCGTGCGCGATGCGCAGGTCGTCCAGCAGCCGTAGGGCGGTGCGGGCGAAGTAGCCCAGCTCGCTGTGATGCCGCTTGGCCTCCAGCTCGGTGATCACCACCACCGGGAGGACGACGTCGTGCTCGGCGAACCGGCGCAGGGCCTGCGGGTCACTCAACAGGACCGAGGTATCGATGACGTAGGTGCGGGTGGGGGATGCAGAAGACACGAGATGCCCCTTCTTGGGAGCCGTACGCGGTTCGCGCCCGGCCCCACGGTTACGTGGTGGACCGGGTCGGATACCGCCAACCGGTTCTCACCGGCAGTCGGGCCGTCGAGCGACGGTGCATGCATCGCCTCCCAGGCGGGCCGCACACCCTGCGGCTCGCCCCTCGACGGTACGTCCGCGGTGGGCTCGCGGTGAAGAGGCACGCCGCTTCTTCATCGGATCGCAAAGTCCCCGAAACCCGGCGGACGGGGCCCTCAGCGGCCGAACCGACGCTCCCGCTGACCGTACGAGCGCAGCGCACGGATGAAGTCCACCTTGCGGAAGTCCGGCCACAGGGCCTCGCAGAAGTAGAACTCGCTGTGCGCCGACTGCCACATCAAGAACCCCGAGAGCCGTTGCTCACCCGACGTGCGGATGATCAGGTCCGGGTCGGGCTGGCCCTTGGTGTAAAGGTGCTCGGCGATCTGGTCGATATCCAAGGTCTCGGCCAGCTCGGAGATCGGGGTGCCTTGGCGGGCCTCCTCGGCGAGCAGCGAACGGACCGCATCCCGCAGCTCGTGCCGGCCACCGTAGGAGACGGCGATGTTGACCAGCATCCCGTCCAGGTCGGCGGTGTCCTCGTCGGCCGCCTTGAGCCGCGTCGCCGATTCCTTCGGCAGCAGGTCCAGCGCGCCCACCGGGTGTACCCGCCAGCGCCGGGTGGCGGCCAGGTCGGTCACCATCTGCTCGATCACCGCGAGCAGCGGCTCGAGCTCCTCGGCGCCACTGCGCGCGAAGTTGTCGGTGGAGAGCACCCACAAGGTGACCACCGGGATGCCGATCTCGTCACACCACTCGACGAACTCCTTGAGCTTGTCGGCTCCGGCCTGGTACCCCGCCACCAACGGCTGACCCGGCGCATTCGTCCGCGCCCAGCGCCGGTTTCCGTCGGCCAGAACGGCCACGTGCCGCGGCAGCCGGGCGTGGTCCAGCTCCGCGATCAGCCGGTGCTCGTAGGTCGCGTACAGCAGGCCGGAAGGGTGCAGCCGGTCAACGAACTCGCGAAACCGGTCAAGGCGGGCCACGGACGGCAAGCGTATCTCCGGCACCGGGAGTTGTCCGGAAGGATGGAAAGACCTACCCTGAAACCTACGGTTCCGTAACCTACGGTCCGTCAAGCAAGCCCCGTCCAGCGTGAAGGAGAAGCATGCCGACGACCGAGGTGGAGTCATCACCGGCGCAGGAGGTGGCGCAAGCGGTCAAGCCTCGACTGCGCGGCTGGCTGCACGCCGGCGCGGCCCCGCTCGCCCTGGCCGCCGGGATCGTGCTGGTCGCCCTTGCCCCCACCGGGCTGGGCCGACTGGGTGGCGGGGTCTTCCTCGTGGCGTCGGTGCTGCTGTTCGGGACCAGCGGGATCTACCACCGGGGCACCTGGGGACCGCGGGCCGACGGCATCCTCCGCCGGCTGGACCACGCCAACATCTACGTCTTCATCGCTGCGACCTACACCCCGCTCGCCCTGCTCCTGCTCTCCGGCCGCTCCCGTGTGCTGCTGCTCGGCCTGGTCTGGGGCGCGGCCGTCGGCGGCCTGACCTTCCGGCTGGTCTGGCTGTCGGCGCCGCGCTGGCTCTACACCGCGCTCTACATCGTGATGGGCTGGGCCGCCCTGGGCTGGCTGGGGGCCTTCTACGCCAACGGCGGGCCCGCGGTGCTCATCCTGATCCTGGCCGGGGGGCTCTGCTACACCGTTGGCGCGGTGGTCTACGGCCGGCGCCGACCCAACCCATTTCCGGACTGGTTCGGCTTCCACGAGATCTTCCACACCGGCACGCTCGGCGGCTTCGTCTGCCACTACATCGCCATCTCACTCGCGACGTACCAGTCGGTCTAGCTGCTCGCGCATCGCGCTCTACGCCGCCGACGTCGTCGTCGTTCATGCAGGAAAGCGCCTGCACTCACTCCTCCTCCGCTCGGCGGCGCGCGATACCGACGCTCGCAGCTATGCGAGCTGATCGACTAGCTCCTCGACCGAGGTCACCGGCAACTTGCAGACGAACCCTCGGCACACGTACGCCGTGGCCCGGCCGTCGCGCACCGGCCGGTCGGCCAGCAGCGCGAAGCCCAGCTGGTCCGGCTCCCCGGCCAGCACCACGGAGCCGGCCGGTGCCTGCCGCCAGGCCGCCCGCACCAGGTCGGCGCGGGCCCGGTCATGGGGACCGACGATCGCGACCTGCACCGGCCTACGCGCCGGCAACGCGCTGATCGCGTCGGCCAGCAGCCAGCCGGCGAACCGCGGCGCCTGCGCGGCCAGCCCACCGACACTGGCCGCGGCCCGGTCCGCCCGGTCCGCGTACGCCGCCTCCCCGGTCAGCTCGGCCAGCAGCCGCAGCGCGTGTATCGCAGCGCTGAGCCCGGACGGGGTCGCGTTGTCGGTCGGGTCATGTGGCCGGGTGTACATCCTCTCTGCATCGGCAGCCGTGTCGAAGAAACCTGCTCCGCCGTCGTCGAACTGCTCCAGCAGCACCGCCACCAGCGACCGCGCCCGGTCCAGCCAGCCGGCGTCTCCGGTCGCCGACGCCAGCCGAACGGCGGCCTGAGCCAGGGCGGCGTAGTCCTCGGCGATTCCCGGCGCGCTCCCCGGACGGTCGTCGCGGGACGCCCGACGCAGTCGGCCGTCCTGCCAGTGCAGACGCCAGACCGCCTCCGCGGCCTCGGCGGCGGTCGCCAGCCACTCCGGGCGGTCGAACACCATCGCCGCCGAAACGAGAGAGTCGACCAGCCAGCCGTTCCAGGCGGCCACAACCTTGTCGTCCCGGGCGGGCCGGGCCCGCTTCGCGCGGGCCTCGCGGAGCCGGTCCCGTAGGAACGCGAGCCGTGCCGGATCAGCCGGGTCGACCGGGAGCTGCAAGGTCGAGGCACCGGCCTCGAAGGTGCCGTCCGGAGTCACCCGGAAAACCTCGGCCGCCCAGGCGCCGTCCTCCTCCCCCAGCACCTCCACGAGCTGGCTCGGGGTCCAGACGTAGTACGCACCCTCGTGCAGGTGTCCGTGCGGGTCCAGCGAGTCGGCGTCCAGACTGGCGGCGAATGCCCCCTCGGGCGTACGCATCTCGGTGAGCAGCCAGTCGACGGTCTCAGCCACCACCCTCATCGCCAGCGGGTCCTCGGTGCGCCGCCACCAGTGGGTGTACGCGCCCAGCAGCAACGCATTGTCGTAAAGCATCTTCTCGAAGTGCGGCACCACCCAGTCGGCGTCGACGCTGTAGCGCGCGAAGCCCCCGCCCAGCTGGTCGTAGATGCCACCGCGGGCCATCGCCGTCGCGGTCCGCGCCACCATGGTCATCGCCGGCTCGCCGCCGTCGCGGAGCAACGCCTCCAGCACCATGGACGGAGGGAACTTGGGTGCGCCGCCGAAGCCGCCCGTCGCGGCGTCGAACTCGCCCTGCAGCCGCGTCACCGCCGCCGCACAGTCCTGCTCGGTCAGCGTCCCCGGGACCGGACCGATCCGCCGCTTGGCCAGCTCGCCGACGATCGTCGAGGCGCTGCGGTGCACCTCGTCGCGGCGCTCGTCCCACGCGTCGGTGATCGCGCCCAGCACCTGCTGGAACGAGGGCATGCCGTGCCGCGGCGCCGGCGGGAAGTAGGTGCCGGCGTAGAAGGGCAGCCGCTCCGGCGTCAGGAACACACTCATCGGCCAGCCGCCGTGCCCGGTCAGTCCCTGCGTCGCCTGCATGTAGACCGCGTCCACGTCCGGACGCTCCTCGCGGTCGACCTTGATCGAGACGAAGCGCTCGTTGAGCACCTGCGCGGTTCCCGGGTCCTCGAAGGACTCATGGGCCATCACGTGGCACCAGTGACAGGCCGCGTACCCCACCGACAAGAAGACCGGCACCTCGCGCCGGGCCGCCTCGGCGAACGCCTCCTCACCCCACTCGAACCAGTCGACGGGGTTGTCGGCGTGCTGACGCAGGTATGGGCTCAGCGAGTCCTTCAGCCGGTTCGCCATGCCTTCACCCTGCCATCCACCGCCGTTGGCGCGTTCCGCGGCATTCGACGCGCGTATGCCCGGCAGCCCGGCGAACTACGAAGAGGGCCCTCGCGGTCGGCGTCACTCCGTCGGCGGATCCTCCCGCTTCGGGGCGTCCTCCGACGGCGGTGGCGTCGACTCGTCAGCCTCGTCCTCGCGCGGGATGCTGATCTTGCGGAACTGCCTGCGCATGCTGAAGAACAGCAGGACCACGGCGATCCCGAGCAGCACCGTAACGATCAGCGGCGTCCATCCCGGCTTGACCACGTCGGGGTCGAGCTCGAGCAGGGTCATGCCGAAACCCTACCCACCTCCGCCGACGTGAGGCGGTCGCGATCGGCCGGAACCGCGATGCCGGCGAACAGGTCGTCCTCGGGTAGCGGCGCGTCGACCAGGCTGCGGACCCGCTGCCAGTCCTCGGTCGGCCAGACGCTCTTGTGCAGGTCGAGCGGCACCGAGAACCACGGACCCTCGGGGTCTACCTGGGTCGCATGCGCGAGCAGCGCCCGGTCCCGGACGTCGAAGTACTCCGCGCAGGGCACCCGGGTGGTGATCCGGGACGCCTGCTCCGGGTCATCCGGCCAGTCGCGGAGCCGCTCAGCGTACGGCGACTCCAGGCCGCGCTCGGTCATCGCCTGGTCCAAGGCCGCCATCCGGGCACGGTGGAACGTGAAGGAGTAGTACAGCTTGAGTGTCTGCCACGGTGCGCCCAGCTCCGGGTACGCGTCCGGGTCGGCGGCGGCGTCGAACGCCGCAAGGCTGATCTTGTGGCACATGACGTGGTCGGGATGCGGGTAGCCGCCGTTCTCGTCATAGGTGGTCAGCACGTGCGGCTGGAACTGCCGGATGACTTTGACCAGCGGCGCGACCGCCTCGTCGAGATCCACCCGGGCGAAGCAGCCGTCGGGCAACGGCGGCAGCGGGTCCCCCTCGGGCAGCCCGGAGTCGACGAAACCCAGCCAGACCTGCTCGACGCCGAGAATCTCCCGCGCCCGGTCCATCTCGGCCCGCCGGATCGCACCTATGTTGGCCAGCACATCCGGACGGTCCATGGCCGGGTTGAGGATGGAGCCGCGCTCACCCCCGGTACAGGTCGCGACCACCACCTCGGCACCCTCGGCGATGTACTTGGCGGTGGTCGCCGCCCCTTTGCTCGACTCGTCGTCGGGATGAGCGTGCACGTGCAGCAGCCGCAGGCGCTCGCCCTGGCGGTCCACCCGCAGCGGAGGCTGGGTCATGGGCGCCATGGTGCCACGGGAGGTGAGGACAATAGGGCCATGTCCGACGCCGCCGAGCGCCTGCGGTTGCGCTACCCACCGTCTCGGGTCCCGCGACCACTGCTCATCGTCCTGGTCGCGGTCGGCGCGATAGTGGGGCTGGCCTGGCTGATCTGGGCGGCCTGGTTCCACTCAACCCCCGCGGTCGCCAGCCAGATGTCGGGCTTCCGGGTGATCTCCGACACGGAGATCGTCGTCACGCTGACCGTGGACCGGCGCGATCCGGCCCAGCCCGTGACCTGCCGGGTGCTGGCGCAGGATGACGACTTCGCCGCCGTCGGTGAGCAGCAGGTCCAGGTGCCTGGCGCCTCGGCCCGGGTGGTGAACACCGAGGTGAGGTTGGTCACGCTGCGTCGGGCGATGACCGCCTCAGTCAAGGGCTGCGAAATTTCCTAGGGCGGCGAGATGCGCGGCCTTGATACCGTGGTCGGATGTCGGAGAACGCTACCCAGACCGTCTGGTTGACCCAGGAGGCCTACGACAAGCTGCAGCGTGAGCTGGACCAGCTCACCGGTCCCGGTCGCGCCGAGGTCACGGCCAAGATCGCGGCCGCGCGCGAGGAAGGTGACCTCCGGGAGAACGGTGGCTACCACGCGGCCCGGGACGAGCAGGGTCAGCAGGAGGCCCGGATCCGGCAGCTGACCGACATGCTGGGCCGGGCGCAGGTGGGTGAGGCGCCAGCGGCCAGTGACGAGGTAGCCCCCGGCACCAAGGTCACCGTCGCCTTCGACGGGGACGAGTCCGACACCGACACCTTTGTACTCGGCTCGCGTGAGCTGCTGGGGCTGGACACCGACGCGCCCAACGTCTACAGCCCGCAGTCCCCTCTCGGCGCGGCGATCCTGGGACTTCGTCCCGGAGACGAGGCATCGTACGCCGCCCCGAACGGCCGGTCGATCAACGTCACGGTGATCAAGGTCGAGCCCTTCGGTGGCTGAGGTCGCGGGCCAGAAGCTGAGGCACGGCTACACCAACTCCACCGCGACCGACGGCCGGACAGTCGTCAAACGCTATCTCGGCCCGGACGCCGGAGAGCGTCAGCACAACGAGGTCACGGCGTTGACCGCGGTAGCGGGGCTCCTTCCGGTGCCGCCGATCGCCGCCGTGGGCGAGGGCGAGGTCACCCTGGGCCTGGCGGCCGGCCGGCCGGGACAGGAGCTGCTCGAGGACAAGCCGGAGCCAGTGCTCTACGAGGTGGGTCGGCTGGCCCGTCAGGTGGCGGCGGTCGAGGCTTCGTCGCTCGCCGCCCTGGATGCGGCCCCGGCCGGCACCGTGCCCAGAACCGACACGCGGGAGCGAAGCGACCCCCAGGCACTGCGGCGAGCAGGGTTGGTGCACGGCGACTTCGGGCCGCAGAACCTGCTGCTCGACGAGGTCACCGCCGAACCCACAGCCCTGCTCGACTGGGAGTTCGCCCACATCGGCGATCCGGTCGAGGACGTGGCGTGGGCGGAGTGGATCGTCCGCACCCACCACCCGCACCTGGTGCCGGCGCTGCCCGCCCTGTTCGGCGGCTACGGCGGGGAGCCGCCGTGGCGCGTACGCCAGGAGTCGATGCTCGACAAGTGCCGGTGGCTCCTCGGCTTCGCCCGCCGCCGGCCCGACCCGACCAAGGCCGGCGTCGAGCTGTGGCGGCAACGCCTGGCGGACACGGAAGCCTTCCGTCCTTAGAGGGTGCGGAGCAGCTCGTTGGCCTCGGCCGGCGTCAGCGCACCGGAGGCCACCTCGGCCAGGATCTGGTCGCGGGTCAGCCGAGGTTGCGGCTCCGGCTCGTCGGTCAGGTCGAGCTTGCGCAGCAGGTCGGCGAACCGCAGCCGGGCCGTCGGGTAGGACACGCCCAGGTGCTTCTCCACCTCCCGCAGGTTGCCGCGGGAGGCGAGGAAGACCCGGAGCATCTCGGTCTCGGCCGGGTTCAGCGCGCAGAACGAGCAGGGGGCGAAGACCCCGGCCAGCTCGCTGCCGCAAGCCGGGCAGCCGAGGCGGGTGGTGGCCAGCCGCTCGCCGCAGACCGGGCAGTCGCTCGGGGCCCGGTGCTCGTGGCGCTCGGCCGGGCGGCGAGACCGTTCGGTCACGTGTCCTCCTCGCCAACGCTCGTCGGCCACGTTGCCGACGGTGCTGTGCTGGATGGTGAGCCCACAAGCTCGCTCACGCCACCCCCGCCTCGCTGGGCCGGTCGGAGCCGACCCGGACCTGGGCGTGGCCCATCACGACCTCGATGTCCAGCTTGGCGCTGCCGTTGCCCATGACGACCTCGTCACCGGCGCCGTTGTGCCCGCCCGTCCAGCTCACCTTGCCGAGCTGGGCGTCGCCCTTGACCGTGACGTTCGAGTGGTCAGCGAGCGTGATCGACAGCGAACCCGACTCCGCCCGGATCCGGTTGCGCCCGGTGGTGATCGCGCCGGTGATTGTGGCCTGACCGGCCTGGATCAGAGCGTCGTTGATCTCGCCCACGTCGAGCAGCTTGGCGCCGCCGGCGGTGACCCGAACCTTGCCCAGGTGCGGCACGCGCTCGGTGTTCAGGCTGCCGGCGGTGACCTCGACATCGATCACGATGCCGGGGTTGACCTTTAGCAGCAGCTCCTTGCCCAGGCCGAGGGAGCGGATGTCGTCCAGCGACCGCGGTGCGCCGCGCAGGATGCTGAACCCGTCCAACGACGCGCCCAGCTCACCGTCGCTGGAGACCTCCAGCACGGTGCCGTTGCGGCGCAGCACGTGCGGACCGTCGGCGGACAGGGTCGCGACTGAGGTCTCACCGAGGATTCGGACCCGGCGGCCGACGGCGCGGACCGAGATCCGCTCTACGCCACTGGTGTTGACCGGCTTGGTCCGCACCGGCTCGGCCGGCGGCTCCGGCGAGTGGTCTGGCTCGCGCGGCGGAGGCAGGAAGCTCTCGCTGGTGTGGGTCGCGTGCTGGGGCCGGTCCGTCTCGGCCGCCCACGGGTCGCTGCCGGCCGCGGCTAGCTCCTCGTTGGTCGGCTCGGCCGGCGCCGGCTCGTCCGCGTCGGCGGCCGTGGCCGGCTCCGGCGGGCTGGTGGGCGGGAACTGGTCCGCGGGCTCGGCCGCGGCGGTCGGCTCCGCGGCCTTGAGCGCGTCGATACGGCGCGCGGCTTCCGCGGCGTCGATGCGCCCAGCGGCAAGCTCTTCCAGGATGTTCGTCATGTCCGGAGTGGTCATAGAACGAATGTAAAGCGGAGGTTTCCACAATGGAAGACCCGCTTACTTGTTCAGGGGCACATCAGGGACGGTATATGGTTGCATTATGCAAGTTACCGCTCCACGGGCCCGGTCGGAGGTCACCGCGGAGGTGCTGGACGCCATGATGGGCGTCGGTCGCCGATTCCGCCGGCCCAGCGCCGGAACCACGGTCGACCCGGGGTCCTTCTGGCTGCTCAGGTCTCTGCTCGGTGAGGAGCCGGTCCGGCCAACGGACCTCGCCGCCAGCATGGCCCTGGACATCTCGACCGTGTCGCGCCACCTGGCCCAGCTGCAACGGGCCGGACTGGTGGAACGGTCCCCCGACCCGGACGACCGCCGCGCCCAACGGGTGCAGCTCACCCCGACCGGTCGCGCCGAGGTCCACAAGGCGCTGTCCGCCCGTCGGGCTCTGCTCGAACAGAGCCTGGCCGGATGGAGCGACGACGACGTCGAGCTGCTGCATCGCCTGATCACCCGCATGCTCGCCGACCTTGAGAGCGCCGAGGAAGGACCGCACGACGATGACCGCTGAACCGACCACGGACGAGCAGACCACGGGCGGCGACGGCAGCATGCCGGGCTACCTGAGCCGCTCGCAGATCCGCGTGGTTCTGAGCGGCCTGATGGCCGGGATGTTCCTGGCCGCCCTGGACCAGAGCATCGTCGGCGTCGCGCTGCCCAAGATCACCTCCGAGCTGGGTGGCCTGGACAAGCTCTCCTGGGTCGTCACCGCGTACCTGCTCACCTCCACCGCATCCACTCCGCTGTGGGGCAAGGTTTCCGACCTCTACGGCCGCCGGCCGATGTTCCAGTCCGCCATCGTGGTCTTCCTGGTCGGCTCGCTGGTCTGTGGCTTCGCCAGCCCGATCGCCGACGCACTGAACATCCCCGGCATCGATGTGATGATCGCCGGACGGGCGGTCCAGGGCCTGGGCGGTGGCGGTCTGATGTCCCTGGCCCTGGCCGTGATCGGCGACATCATCCCGCCGCGGGAGCGCGGCCGCTACCAGGGCCTCTTCGGCGCCGTCTTCGGAGTCTCCTCGGTGGCCGGGCCCCTGCTCGGCGGCCTGTTCACCGACCAGCTCGGCTGGGAGTGGATCTTCTTCATCAACATCCCGATCGGCGCGGCTGCCCTCGTGGTGACCTCGATCGCCCTCAAGCTGCACCACGTACGCCGGGAGTCGCGGGTCGACTACCTCGGCGCCGCGCTCATCGTCGGCGCCGTGACCAGCCTGGTGCTCTACCTGAGCTGGGCCGGGCCCGACGTCGGCTGGACCTCGCCCACCGGACTCGCCATGCTGGCCGCCACTGTCGTCCTCGCGGTGGTGTTCGTGCTGGTCGAGCGCCGGGCCGCCGAGCCCGTCATCCCGATCTCGCTCTTCCGGCAGTGGACGTTCACCTCGAACGTGATCTTCGCCATGATCATGGGCGTCGGGATGTTCGGCGGCCTGATCTACCTCCCGATCTACCTGCAGGCGGTCAAGGCGTTCTCGGCCACCGAGTCCGGGCTGGCCATGCTGCCCCTGGTCGTCGGCATCTTCACCACCTCGATCAGCGGTGGGCAGATCATGTCCCGGACCGGCCGCTACAAGTGGATGCCGATCACCGGCTCGGCGGTCGTCGGCGCCGCGCTGTTCGCCTTGTCCCGAATCCAGGTCGACACCACGTACCCGGTCCTGGCGGTGATCATGTTCGCGTTCGGCGCCGGGCTGGGCTTCACGATGCAGGTGGTGGTGACCGCCGTGCAGAACAGCGTGGACCGCAGGGACATGGGCGCCGCCACCGCCTCGGTGACGTTCTTCCGGTCGATGGGCGGCGCGGTCGGGACCGCCTTGTTCGGAGCGATCCTGAACACCCGGCTGGCGCACCACCTCACCGAGACCGTCCCCGCTGCCGCCCAGTCCCAGCTCGGCGCGGCCGCCGCGGGAGCCAACGACATCACGGCGCTGCGGACGCTCCCCGAGCCGGTCCGGACCTGGGTGCTCACGGCCTTCACCCAGGCCATGGACGACGTGTTCCTGGTCGGCGTGCCGTTCATGGTGGTGGCGCTGGTCATCGCGGTCTTCATGACCGAGCGACCGCTGACCGACCGTGAGCAACCCGCACCGGTCGCCCAGCAGGCGCCCGCGACGCCGCTGACCTCAGTTGCCGGGCCGTGACCAATCGGGCGCGTCCGACAACTATTCCGCATCACCGGCGCTGCGACTTCGAAAATGTCAGCGCCCGATGGCACCCTGGATGGGGCAAGGGCGGGACGGTACGAAGGACACATATGCCCACGAATGGGGTGCGTGCACTCGGCGCATTTGTTGCGGCACTCACGCTGCTGGGCGTGACCGCCTGCGGCAGTGACCGCAACCCCCTGGCCAGCGGCAGCGATCCGCAGCCGTCCGGCACCGGTTCGACCGCCGTCACACCGGGCGATTCGCCCAGCCCGACGACGCCACCCGCGCCGGATCCGGTGACCCTGACGGCCAATGTGGCCGACAAGGCGACCAAGGTGACCGTGGACACCGTGGTCAGGGTGACGGCCAAGGCCGGCACGTTGACCAAGGTCAAGGTGGCCTACCGATACACCGACCACCGGGCCGGCAAGACCGTCAGGGGTGCCCTCGACGGCGCGTTGAGCAAGGACAGGGCGACCTGGACCGCCGTCGAGCGGCTCGAGCCGGCGGCGACGTACGCGATCTCCATGACTGGCAAGAACACGGCCGGGCAGTCGCAGACGGCGACCAGCAGCTTCACCACCCACAACCTCTCTCTGGACGAGCAGACGTACCCGAGCATCTACCCGCAGCCGGGCAGCAAGGTCGGCATCGGGATGCCGGTCGTGCTGACCTTCGACGTGCCGGTCAAGGACAAGAAGGAGTTCCAGAAGAATTTGCAGGTGACCTCCTCCCCCGCCCAGACCGGCACCTGGAACTGGTTCTCCGACACCCAGGTCCGGTTCCGTCCGGCGAAGTACTGGAAGCCGGGCACCAAGGTCAAGGTCACGGCCAACTTGAACGGGGTCAAGGCCGGCAACGGGGTCTACGGCCAGAAGTCGGTCTCCACCTCCTTCACGGTCGGCCGATCCTTCATCACCAAGGTCAACCTGGCCAGCGACGTGGCCAGGGTCTACCGCAGCGGCAAGCTGGTCAAGACCATCTACGTCAGCGGCGGCAAGCCGGGCTGGGAGACCCGCAGCGGCGTCAAGCTGATCATGGCCAAGGAATACAACAAGAAGATGACCAACGAGATGATCGGGGCGAAGGAGGACTACTCCCTCGTCGCGCGGCACGCGCTGCGGATCACCAACTCCGGTGAGTTCCTGCACTCCGCGCCGTGGAATACGGCTCACTTCGGCCGCCGCAACGCCAGCCACGGCTGCGTCGGCATGAGCAACGCCAACGCCGCCTGGCTGTACGCGAACACCCTGATCGGCGACCCGGTGATCACCACCGGCAGCCGCCGCGGCGTGGAGCAGGGCAACGGGTACTCCGACTGGAACCTCTCCTACGCGCAGTACAAGAAGGGTTCGGCGCTCTAGGCCGTGACCAGGGCAGGAAGTCCGGTCACGGCTGCGATGGCCTCGTCCAGCTTTGCAACAGGACCGGCCCAGGCGACGTAGCCATCGGGCCGGACCACAACGGCGTCCTGGCTACCCAACGCGTAGGTCGTCGCGAACTGGCCGTCTCGCGCTCGCGCCCCACCAACGGCATCGTTCAGGCAGGTCGGCGGATCGGCGGCCAGTGCGGCCGAACCGGGACCGGCTCGGCCGCCCCAGCGAGGTACTGGGTGAACGACTTGATGAAGGCCAGCAACGGCACGGCCATCAACGCACCGACGATCCCGCCGACGATGATGCCGACGGCGATGGCGAGCAGCACCGCTAGCGGGTGGAGCTTGACCGCCCGGCCGAGCAGGAACGGCTGGAGCACGTGACCCTCGATCTGCATCACCAGGATGATTCCGGCCAGCATGATCAACGCCTGCACCCAGCCGAGGGCGACGAGCGCGACGACGACTGCGACGAAGCCCGACACGAACGCCCCCACCAGCGGGATGAAGGCGCCGATGAAGACCAGGGCGGCCAAGGCGGGGGCCACCGGTACGCCGAGGATGAGGGCGACGATCAGCACCCCAACAGCATCGACCGCCGCGACCAGGATGGTGGCCCGCATGTAGGCCGACAGCGAGCGCCAGCCCTTTCGCGCGGCCTCGTCGATCTGCCGCCGGCTCGGCCGGGGTACGAAGTTGAGCAGGAACGTGAAGATGCCGCGCCCGTCGTAGAGGAAGTAGAACAGCGTGAACAGAGCTATCGCGAAGCCGGCCAGGAAGTGGCCGGCGCCCGCCCCGATGGCGGCGGCGTACTCAGCGAGGAGGCTCTGGCTGTCGCGCAGGAAGTTGGAGATACGGCTGACCCACTGGTCGGAGTCCAGCCAACTGTCGCTGATCGGGATCGGGCCGTTACGCAGGTAGTTGAGCAGCTGGTCAAAGCCCTGCACCACGTTGCCGGACAGCGTCGAGGCCTGAACCACGATCTGGGTGCCGATCAGCACGAGCGAGCCAGCAATCAGGGCCAGTCCGCCGAGCACGGTGGCCGCCGTCGCTGCGCCGCGGGGGAATCCCCAGGAGCGAAGCCGGTCGGCCACCGGGGAGAGCAGTGCGGCTAGCAGGATGGCGATGGCGACCGGCACCATGACCTCGGACAGATAGCGGGCCAGCCAGGCGAGAGCGAAGACGACGGCCACCACCAGCAGCACCCGCCAGGACCAGGCCGCGGCGATCTGCAGACCCGGTGGAACGGCCCGGTCGAACTCCGACGCCGGGGTGACGACCGTGACCTCGGTCGGGGGCGCGGGCGACACGACAGGAGCGGGCGGCACAACGGGCATCGGGGGCTTCGACGCATCGCCCGCGGCCGTCGATGGCGCAGGGGCTTCCGTTTCCGATGCCGCGTACGTCCAGCGCCCCCGGCGCCGGGCGACTCGCGTCCGGATCCCCTCGGTTAGTCCCACCCCATTACGTTATCCCGGTGAGCAGACTGGGTGCGGTTCGCGAGGGGATCCGCGCCCGCACCTCGCTTCCCCGTGAGGTGCTCGTCCTGGGACTGATCGCGTTCTGCGTCGCCGTCGGCTTCGGCGTGCTGGTGCCGGTGCTGCCGGTCTTCGCCCGCAGCTTCGACGTGGGCAACTTCGAGGTCGGCGCGGTCATCTCGGCCTTCGCGCTGATGCGGTTGGTGTCCAGCCCCCTGTGCGGCCGGATGATCGAGCGCTGGAGCGAGCGGGTGGTGATGGCCACCGGCATCTTCATCGTGGCCGTCTCGAGCGGCCTGGCCGGGATCTCCCAGTCCTACGAGCAGCTCCTGGTGCTTCGCGGCGTCGGCGGAGTCGGCTCGGCGATGTTCACGGTGTCGGCGTTCACGCTGCTGCTCACCTCGGTCGAGGCCGGGCTGCGGGGCCGGGCGGCCGGCTTCTTCCAGAGCGGGTTCCTGATCGGCGGTATGGCCGGCCCGGCCGTGGGCGCCCTGCTGTCCGCCATCTCGCTCACCGCCCCCTTCTTCTTCTACGCCGGCACTCTTGCCGTCGCCGGCACGGTCGGTCTGGTGCTGTTGCGGGCGCGGGAGCCTCGGCCCGACCAGGTCAACGCCGTCGCGGTACGGTTCGCCGACGCGCTCCGGGACCCGCGGTACCAGGCCGCTCTCCTGACCAACCTGGCCCAGGGCTGGACCGCCTTCGGGGTTCGCTCCTCGTTGGTGCCGGTCCTGGTCGTGGAGGTGCTGCAGCGGCCGGCGTCCTGGACCGGGATCGCCTTCGCGGTGGCCGCGGTGGCCCAGACCATCGCCCTCGGCCCGGCCGGCCGTTTCGTGGATACCGTCGGCCGCCGACCCGCCATGATCGGCGGTGGGCTGGCGGCGGGGCTGACCATGATGGCGGTGCCGTTCGCCCCCAACATCTGGGTGCTGATCACTGTGCTCTGCGCGTACGGGGTGGCCTCGGCATTCCTTGGGACCGCTCCGGCGGCCGCCGTGGGTGATGCGACCGGCGGGGTTCGTTCGGGTCGTGCGGTCGCCGCATTCTCGATGTGTTCCGATCTCGGGGCCATCGTTGGGCCACTGGTGGCGGGACTGCTGGCCGACACGGTCTCCTACCCGGCCGCATTCGCCGTCGGGGCGGCCCTGACTGTACTCGGTGCCGGTTGGTCGATAAGAATGCCGCGGGAGACGCCGCCGGCCGAGAGGAGGGCGAGTGAGCCAGCGTCCACTGAGTGAGCTGGTCAGCCCGGACTGGGCTGCGGCCCTGGCGCCGGTGGCCGGGACGATCTCCGCGCTCGGAGCCTTCCTGCGCGCCGAGCTGGCGGCCGGCCGCAGCTATCTCCCGGCCGGCGACTGCGTCCTACGGGCCTTCACCCGGCCGCTGAGCGACGTGCGGGTGCTGATCGTCGGCCAGGACCCCTACCCCACGCCTGGTCATCCGGTCGGACTGTCGTTCTCGGTGGCCCGCGACGTGCGGCCGATCCCCCGGTCACTGGAGAACATCTACGCTGAGCTGCAGGCCGACCTCGGCATCCCGCGGGCCCCGCACGGCGACCTGACCCCGTGGTTCGAGCAGGGCGTCCTGCTGCTGAACCGGGTGCTGACCGTGCAACCCGGCCGCTCGGGCTCGCACCGGGGCCGGGGCTGGGAAGAGGTCACGGCACGGGCTATCGAGGCCCTGGCCGCCCGCGGCGGACCGCTGGTCGCGATCCTGTGGGGCCGCGACGCCCAGTCGCTGGTGCCGATGCTCGGGCCGGTGCCGTATCTGGCCAGCGCCCATCCGTCCCCCTTGTCGGCCCGCTCCGGCTTCTTCGGCAGCCGTCCCTTCAGCCGGGCCAACGACCTCCTGGTCCGGGCCGGCGGCGAGCCCGTCGACTGGGCGCTGCAGTAGGTACGACAGACGTTAGCCGGCGAGCGTCGGTAGGAGGGCGCGCGGTTCTGTCTGGACGACCAAGGGTGAACGGCTTTCCGAGCTGTCCCTCTTACCGACTGCCGTTCGCGCGCGGGAGGAAGACAGAAGCCTCAGCGCCCGACCGGGCGCGAGCCGGCAGACCCATAAAGTGTCGCCTTGGCGCGGATCGCCGCTTCGTCGAACTCCACCAGGCAGTGACCGGCCAGCCTCCGCAGCACCGTCAGCTCGTTGACGTTGATCTTGCCGTCGACCGCCGCGGCCTCGGTGGCCGCCTCGTAGAGCGGCCCCAGATCTCCCTCCGCGGCCTCGAGCAGAGCCCACACCTGGTCCCGCTGCCGGTTGACGGTCTCCTCCAGCTCGGTCAGCGCCACCAGCTCGCTCTCCGGGTCGCCGAGGAGGCCGGTGACGTGTTTCAGCAGGAGGCGCTCGTGCTCATGCACCAGGCCGTCGGCCTTGATGGTCATCCACAGCACCCAGAGGAGCTCAGCCGGATGATCGCTACGCGCAGTCATCCGCCGGGCCGCCTCGACAATCGCCGCCTCCTGGCCGAAGAGCCGCACGGCGTACGCCCCGGCCGACCTGATCGACCAGTGGTTGATGGCCATGGACAGCGGCACGCCGACCGCCGGAATGGTGAGCTTGATGACGTTGCGTTGGAGCAGGTACTTGCCGACCACGGGCAGGCTCCGGGCGGCGGCCATGGTCTCCTGGCTGTAGATCATCTTCAGCACCGGTCGAACCAATGCCGGCACGCCCTTGCCGACCAGTCCGCGCCCGGTCTCGCGCCCTTTGATCACAAAGGCGACGCGGATGAGCTTCCAGAGATCCTCCGGATCCTCCAGGTCGAGCGGGACACGGTAGAGCACCGCGATGTCATGGGCGAGCCTCAGCTGGAGCTGGGAGACGAACAGAAGGTCGAGCACAAAGCTGGCACCGGCACCCGGCAAGGTGAGCGGGGACGCTCCACCGCCGCTGCCGAGCGTTGCGGCCACGAGCCCGGTGTAGGCCCCGGCACTGAGGCCGCCCTCGACACTCGCGTACCGGGCGGCGAGATCGATCCGCGCCTGAGCCACGGCGTCCGCGGGAAGGCCCGGGTACTTGCGCTGAAGGTAGGCGGCGTCGACCTTGTGCACGTAGCTGTCGAGCGAGTGGCGGAGGAACTCGGAGAACCAGGTGCCGTCCCGAACCTCGTCCAGCCGTAACCCGCGAGCGAACTTCTGCAGCCGGCCGAGCTCGTCGCGGATCTGCTGACGTTCCGACTGGTCGGGCTCGGCGTCGTCGGTCACCTCAGGGCTTGGTCGAGATCGGCGATCAGGTCGCGGACATCCTCGATGCCGACGCTCAGCCGGATCAGATCACCCGGCACCTCGAGCTGGGTCCCGGCGACCGACGCATGGGTCATCCGGCCCGGGTGCTCGATCAGCGACTCCACCCCGCCCAGAGACTCGCCCAGCGTGATGACCCTGGTCCGGCCACACACCTCCAGAGCGGCCTCCTCGCCGCCGGCGACGGTGAAGCTCACCATGCCGCCGAAGCGGCTCATCTGCCGCTTGGCCAGGTCGTGCCCGGGATGGCTGGGCAGACCCGGGAAGTAGACCTCGTTCACCCTCGGGTGCTCCGCGAGGAACGTCGCCACCTGCTCGGCGTTGTCGCAGTGCCGGTCCATCCGCACCGACAGCGTGCGCAGTCCGCGGAGCACCAGCCAGGAGTCGAACGGGCTGGCCACTCCTCCCATCGCGTTCTGGTAGAAGCGAAGCTGGGTGTTGAGATCGTCGTCGTTGACCACCAGGGCTCCGCCGATGATGTCGGAATGGCCGCCGCAGTACTTGGTGGTGGAGTGCACGATCACGTCCGCCCCGAGCGCCAGCGGCTGCTGCAGGTAGGGGCTGGCGAAGGTGTTGTCCACGATGACCAGGGCACCGGCCGCATGAGCCAGGTCGGCGATGGCCGCGATGTCGGCGATGGCCAGCAGCGGGTTGGTCGGCGTCTCGATCCACACGCCGGTGGTCTCGCCCGGGGTGATCGCGGCCTCCACCGCGGCCAGGTCAGCCAGCGGAGCCGGGTCGGCCATCACCCCCCAGCGCTCGTGCACCTTGGCGAACAACCGGAACGTGCCGCCGTACGCGTCGTGCGGCACCACGAAGTGGCTGCCGGGGCTGGCGATCGTGCGCAGCAGGGTGTCCTCGGCCGCCAGCCCGCTGGCGAAGGCGAAGCCGTGCCTGCCGCCCTCCAGGGCCGCCATGCACTCCTCCAGCGCGGTGCGGGTCGGATTCGCCGAGCGAGAGTACTCATAGCCGCCACGTACGCCGCCCACCCCGTCCTGCACGAAGGTCGACGTTGCGTAGATCGGCGGGACGACCGCCCCGTACGCCGGGTCCGGCTCCTGGCCGGCATGGATCGCCCGAGTGGAGAAGCCCTGGGTCTCAGTCACACGAGCCAGAGTAATCCGCAGCCCCCGGGCCAGCACTGAAGCCCATGCCCGCTGAGCCGCACCCGGAACACCGGTGGAGCGGTCAGCGTTGCGTAACCAGCCGACGCTCCGCTGGCGCCGGCCAGAAAGGCAGACTGTCTCTCATGTTCTTCTCCCGCAGCAAGTCCACCCTGGTCGAGCCGGAACAAGCTCTGCGCGGCCGTAGCTCCTCGGTCCTCGTGAACCCGACGTTCCACGACATCTTCGGCATCCCGGTGCAGAAGGTCCCGGAGGGCTCGGAGGTGGCCTACTTCGCCCTCGGCTGCTTCTGGGGCGCGGAGAAGCTGTTCTGGCGGACGCCGGGCGTGACCAATACCGCCGTCGGCTATGCCGGTGGGTTCACCCCGAACCCGACGTACGAGGAGGTCTGCAGCGCGCGGACGGGGCACACCGAGATCGTGAAGGTCAGCTATGACCCGGCGAAGGTGAGCTACGAGCAGCTGCTCAAGATCTTCTTCGAGAACCACGACCCGACCCAGGGAATGCGTCAGGGCAA
Organism: Propionibacteriaceae bacterium; assembly: GCA_035641435.1. Lineage (GTDB taxonomy): Bacteria > Actinomycetota > Actinomycetes > Propionibacteriales > Propionibacteriaceae > Microlunatus. Next base: position 32,212 of record DASQUF010000491.1, read on the forward strand.
CGACGTGGGCACCCAGTACCGGTCGGCGATCTACGCGACCAGCGACGAGCAGCTGGCCGCTGCGGAGCGGGTCCGGGACGAGTTCCAGACCGAGTTCGCCCAGGCGGGCTACGGCCGGATCACCACCGAGATCACGCCGGCACCGGACTTCTACTACGCCGAGGACTACCACCAGCAGTACCTGGACAAGAACCCGCGCGGCTACTGCCCGGTGCATGCCACCGGCGTCACCTGCAACGTCGCCTGACCCTTCGACAACAAGGTGGATGATTCGGCTTGGTCTACCAACCCGAATCATTCACCTTGTCGGGCCGGAGCATCCGGACCTCGGGCAGACCGGTGTCCGGGTCGATCATCTCCGTGCCATCCGCGATGAACCCGTGGCGGGCGTAGAACCGCTGCGCCCGAAGGTTGGCGGCGAAGACCCAGAGGAACGCCGGTTCCGAGCCGGCGGCCGCGATGAGCAGCCGGTCGGCCAGCCCGGTGCCGTAGTAGGTGGCCCGGACGTAGAGCGACATCAGCTGCACCGGGGCCGGCGGCTGCTTCTCCCGCGTCGAGTCGGTGCTGGCCACCCCAACCACCTGCCCGCAATCCTCCGCTAGCCAGGCGTCCCGGGTCCCGCCGAGGCGCTCGCGCCATCGGGTCAGTCGCCGGTGCTCCACCGCCGCGGAGTAGAGATAGGCACCGTCGACCAGTCCGGCGTACGCCTCCCGCCAGCAAGCCGTGTGGCACTCAGTGACTGCCTCCGCATCGGCCGGAGTCGCCCGTCGAACCGTCGGCGCACCCGTCAAGGTCAGAGGGCGTCGGCCGCGAAGGTGTCGCAGGAGTTTGGATCGCCGCTGGTGAACCCGCGGGCCAGCCACCTCTGGCGCTGCCCCGCCGAGCCGTGGGTCCAGCTCTCCGGAGTCACCTGACCCTGGGTCTTCTCCTGGATCCGGTCGTCGCCCACCGCAGCCGCGGCGTCCGCCGCCCGGTTCAGGTCTTCCTGGCTGATCTCGCTGATCGGGCTGTCGGGGTCCTCGGTTGCGTGCTTGAACCACGCGCCGGCGTAGCAGTCGGCCTGCAGCTCGAGCCGCACCCCGGGTGACTTGGGCCCCGTCCCCTGGCCGCTGCCCTGCACCTGTTGCATCACGCCGGTCAAGTTCTGAATGTGGTGCCCGAACTCGTGCGCCAGCACATAGGCCTCGGCGGCGTCCCCGCCCTGGGCCCCGAGCTGCCCGGTCAGCTGGTCGAAGAACGTCAGGTCGAGGTACACCGTGGAATCGGCCGGGCAGTAGAACGGTCCGACCGCCGAGGTCGCGCTGCCGCACGCCGTGTCGACTCCACCCGAAAAGGTGTTGACCTGGATCTCGTCGTAGCCCTGCACCGTGTCGCCCCAGTAGTCCTGGATCGAGTTGGTGAAGGCCACGAAGCGGCAGTCCCGGTCGCGGCTGATGTCCGAGCCGCGCGTGCACTGGGCGAACGGGCTCCCGCCGGTCGTCTGCTCCGGCGCGGTCGTCCCACCCCCGAGGATGTCACCGGGGTTCACCCCGAACAGCAACGCGAGCAGCAGGACCACGACGCCGGCACCGCCGCCGATCGCGATGCCGCCGCCGCGCCGACCACCGCCGCCACCGCCCATCTGTGACGGATCGAGCTGGGCGCCCTCGTTGTACTTCACGCCGCCACCCCCCCGGCGGGACGGGCGCCCACCTCGTCGCAGCATAGCCAGACCGACACGCGACCCACCCAAAAATCCGGTCACAACATCCCATCCGGCGGGTTGGCAGATGTTGACACGGCGGGAGCCGGGCGACAGGCTTTTCGCACTACGGCAGTGGACGACTGGGGTACTTCAACCGTCAGTAGTCGTGTCATTGGAAGTCACGCAACGGCGTCAGACTCCGGGAACCCGCTCCAACGCACGACGCTGTGCATCCTCTCTGGCCCGATCGCAAAGGAGCGGTTCCAATGGCAACGAACGTAGTGGAAGTCGCCGGAGTCGACGCGGAGGACGAGCGCCGGCCGCTGATGACGACCGGCAACATGGCCTGGATGAACCTCGGGTTCTTCGGCGTGCAGTTCAGCTTCGGACTCACCCAGAGCGCGGTGAACCCCATCTTCTTGTTCTTGGGGGCGGACGCGCACAGCCTGCCGATCCTCAACATCGCCGGCCCGATCACCGGCTTGTTGATCCAACCTTTCATCGGCGCGATGAGCGACAAGACGTGGAGTCCGAGGTGGGGAAAGCGCAAGCCGTACATACTCGGCGGCAGCGTGGTCATGATCCTCATCTTGTTCCTCTTCCCGCTCGTGACCGCGCTGTGGATGGCGGTGGTCTGCCTCTGGCTGGTGGACGCGGGGAACAACACCGCCATGGAGCCGTACCGGGCGTTGATCTCCGACCGGCTGCGCAAGACACAGATTCCCAAGGGCTTCCTGATCCAGAGCATGTTCACCGGTGCCGGGGCGGTCCTGGCGAACGTGTCGCTGTTCGTCTTCCAGAAGCTCCTCACCGGCTCCTCCGATGCTGGCATTCCCACCTGGGTGTTCGTGGTTTTCTGGTTCGGTGCGGTCTGCGCCATCATCACGGTCGGCCTCGCCATGCTGCGAACCAAGGAGATCGTGCCGTCCGAGGAGGAGATGGCGCACATCCGGTCGTCGTCCAAGAGTCCCCGCGCCACGATTGCCGAGATCGCCGAGGCGGTGAAGGTGATGCCGATCGGCATGCACAAGATCGGCCTGGCGTTCATGTTCCAGTGGTACGCGATGTTCATCTACTGGCAGTACGTGAGCGTCAGCGTCGCCGAGTCGGTCTGGAACACGACCCCGGACGCGCCGGAGTACGAGGAGGCGGCCGGCTGGGCCGGCCTGATGAACGGTACGTACAACTTCGTCACGATGATCTCCGCCCTGTTCCTGCTGCCGTTGTGCGTCCGTTACGGGGGCAAGCGGGTGCACGCCGGCACCCTGGTGCTGGCCGGTCTCTCATTGGCTTGGCTGTCGACGATCAGCAACCAGTACCTGACTCTGGTGCCGATGATCGGCCTCGGCATCTGCTGGGCCAGCATGGTCGGTGTGCCGTACCTGATGGTCGCGAGCATGGTTCCCCGGGAGCGCACCGGGGTGTACATGGGGATCCTGAACATGATGATCGTGGTCCCGATGCTGATTGAGACGCTGACGTTCGGCTGGATCTTCGAGAACCTGCTCGGCAACCAGGGAACCAACGCGATCCTGCTCGCCGGCGTGCTGCTCGGTTGCGCCGCCCTCGCCATGCTGTGGGTCAACCCGCCGGCTGGGGATGAGGACTCGAGCATCATGCCGCTCGGTCCCCGACACATCACGGTCTACAGCCGGGTCATCGTCGGCTCCGACGGCACTCCGTCCTCGTTGTACGCCGTGGACCGGGCGCATGCGGTGGCCGCCGAGGCGGAGGCACCGGTCGTCGTCGTCACGGCCTACAGCCCTCACGGAGCGGCCATTGAGGGGGACCGCAAGCTGCTCGCCGACGCGCGGTCCGCCCATCAGGCCTTGCGAACTACGGTCGAGCACCTCACCTCCGACCGAGTCCGCCGCATCGAGCAACGGGTGGTCGCCGATGACCCTGCCCGTGCCTTGCTCGACGTGGCCGGCGACGACCCCGCAAGTCTCATCGTTGTTGGCAACCGTGGCCTCGGGGCCCGGGATGGGGACAACCTCGGTTCAGTACCGGCCGAGGTGGTTCGCAACGCCGCCTGCGACGTCCTGATCGTGCAAGGCACCCAGGAGTCACCAATGTCCAATACCGTGCACTTCTGACCAAGGACCGGTCTCGAGGCGCGAAGTCCAGTTGCGACGAGAGCCACGTCGGCGACACCCTCGCCGACGTGGCCGCGTACCGACCTGACGCCTATCTGACCGCGGAAGCGTTCAACGCACGACGACGACCGGGCACTCCGCATGGGCGACGAGGTGCTGGCTGACCGAGCCGAGCAGCATCCCCTTGAACCCCCCATGACCACGGGAGCCGACCACTACCAGGTCAGCCTCCTTGGACCGCTCGATCAGCACCTCGGCGGGGTTGCCCTCCTCGACCGCTGTCCGCACGTCCACCGCCGGTTCGCGGACGTCGAGATCGTTGACGAACCGTTCGAGCAGGTCCAGCGCGTCCTGCTTCGGCTGGGTGACATAACCTTCCGGCGGCACCGACCCGTACGGCGGGGTCATGGGCAATGCCGGCGGATGCCAGGCGGACACTGCTGTGATGGAGGCGCCATGGTGAGTAGCCTCGTCGTAGGCCCAGCGAAGAGCCTTCCCACTGCTCTCGGACCCGTCCACCCCGACGACGATGATTTTGATCTCGGCCATAGTTCAGCCTAGTGGCGATGGCTCGACCGATGCCAGGGTCCGAAGGCCCGACTGAAACGCGCAGCGCAGCGACCACCCGTCCCCGGCGGCGAGCTGTGTCGTTACGCTCAGACCTCGTGCCCCTCACCGTGACCGACAACCCGGCCGAGTCCCGCTACGAGCTGCGTGACGGCGACACCCTCGCCGGGACCGCCGCCTACCGCGTCCACGACGACACCGTCACCTTCACCCACACCGAGGTGGCCGACGCGTACGAGGGTCAGGGCGGGGGCAGCCAGCTCGCCCGGGAGGCGCTGGACGACAGCCGGGCCCGCGGCCGCCGCGTCGTCGCCCGCTGCCCGTTCATCTCCGGGTGGATCGAGCGGCATCCGGACTACACCGAGCTGCTGCGGTAGCGCCCGGCCACGGGCGGCCCTTGAACCCGAACCGGCCTCAGGCCGGCCGGGTTCGCGTCAGCCAGAGCAAGCCGAGGACCGGCAGGACCAGGGGCACGAACCCGTAGCCAACGCCGTACACCGACCAGACCGTGGCTCGCGGGAAGGCCGCCGGGTCGAGGACACTGAGGGTGCCGATGGCGACCACCCCCACCAGCTCGAGCCCGATCGCCACCCACGCGACCCGGCGCGACGTCCGGGTACTCCGGGCCAAGGTGACGGTAGCGACGATGTAGATGAGCCCAGCGACCGCTGAGAGCACGTACGCCAGCGGGGCCTCGTCGAACCGGGTCGCGAGCTGGACGCCCGCGCGAGCGGTTGCCGCCAGGGCGAACACGCCGTACACGGCGACGAGGGCGCGACCCGCGCCCGAGCTGGTGCGCGGCGCTGAGGACTCCGTCATGCCGCCG
>DASQUF010000492.1:0-2595 GCA_035641435.1 Propionibacteriaceae bacterium
GACAGCGTGACGTCGGCGTCGCCGTACCAGCTGAGGTCGATGACCGTGCCCTCCGGCGCCAGCAGGTCCAACGACTGCTGCAGCCCCGCAGACGTGGCGCTCGTGTGCACCACGAGGTCGCGATCTTCGGCCGCGTCGGCCGGCAGCGCGAAATCGACTCCGAGCGCGGCGGCCACGTCGGCGCGGCCCTCGTCTATGTCGACCAGCGTCACCCGGGCGCCCGGGATACGCGCGAGCAGTCGCGCGACGCAGCAGCCGACCATGCCGGCACCGACCACGGTGACCCGGTCGCCGACAAGCGGCGCGGCGTCCCACAACGCGTTAATGGCGGTCTCCACGGTGCCGGCCAGCACGGCTCGGTGGATGGGCACTGCGTCCGGAATCACGACCACCGACTCGGCCGGAACGACATAGGCGGTCTGATGTGGGTGAAGGCAGAAGACTGTACGCCCGTAGAGCTGCGGCGGTCCGTGCTCCACGAAGCCGACGCTGAGGTAGCCGTACTTGACCGGCCCTGGGAAGTCTCCTTCCTGGAACGGCGCGCGCATCGCTGCGTACTGGTTCGCGGGCACGCCGCCGCGGAACACGAGCGTCTCAGTCCCGCGGCTTATGCCGGAACACACGGTCCGGACGACGACGTCCTCCGGGCCGGGCGGCCGCAACGGCACGGGCCGGATCTCGCCGACACCGGGCTCGGATAACCAGAACGCGTGCGCGTACCGGCGCGGGCCCTCGCTCTCCGGAAAATCTGAGGTGAACTGCAACGTCGCACCTCCCGTCATACTGCTGTACACCTTAGGAGACGGAGGCGGTGTTGCGAGCGGTTCAAACCGGCCCGGTCATCGGCCTTCTCGGTCAGCTGGCGGTCCTGTCCGCGGTGGCCGGCACCGTTGGACTGGGTGCCACCGGCTGGCTGGCCGGCACGGCGTGCGGTCTCCTCACGGCCGCCGCCCTCGTGCACGGCCTCAGCCGATCTGGCAGCGGAGTGCTCGGCGCCGCCAACCGGGTGACGCTCACCCGGGCCACGCTCGTCGGTGGCGTCACCGCCCTGGTGGCCGACGCTCTGCTCGGGCCGGCGAACGTCGCCGCGGTGGTAGGGCTCGCGGTCGTCGCGCTCATCCTTGACGGGGTGGACGGCTGGGTCGCGCGGCGCACCGGAACGGCGTCAGCGCTGGGTGCGCGCTTCGACATGGAGGTAGATGCGTTCTTGATCCTCGTCCTGAGCGCGTACGTCGCTCAATCGGTCGGCCCATGGGTGCTCGCCATCGGCGCCGCGCGGTATGCGGTGTGGGCGGCCTGCTGGGTCCTGCCGTGGATGCGCACGCCAGTGCCCCCGCGCTACTGGCGCAAGCCGGTGGCGGCGATCCAGGGGATCGTGCTCACGGCCGCCGCGGCCGGCCAGTTGCCTGGCGCCGCCATTAACGTGGCGATCGCTCTGGCGATGATCCTGCTCGCGGAGTCCTTCGGCCGGGATGTGGTGTGGCAGTGGCGGCAGCAGCGGGTTCCGCGGCCCGAAGGCGCAGAGACCGTCGCAACCTCTCCCTCGGCCGCATGACGAGCGAGGCACCGGACGTCACCGGCGAGCGGGGATGGCTCCGGTCCGTGGCTGCCCGGATGATCACCGCGGTGGCCGTTCTGCTCGTTTGGTTCTCGCTGATCTTCCCGGATCAGCTCGGCCGTTTCACCCTCGGCACTTTTCTCAGGCTCCCGGTCGAGATCCTCATTCTGGTGGCTCTCGGTCTTGTCCTGCCCGGAGCGTCACGACGGGTGATGGCGACGGTCGCCGGTCTCGTTCTCGGCCTGGTGGCGATCCTCAAAATCATCGACATGGGCTTCTTCTTCGTGCTCGGCCAACCGTTCAACCCGCTCACGGATATGAGCTACCTGAAGTCGGCAGTTGGTCTTCTTCGTGATTCAGCTGGCCCTTACCGAACCGTGGCGGCAGTCGTCGCCGCAATGCTCGTCGTCGTGGCCGTGGTCCTGCTCCTCACGTGGTCCGCCCTGCGGCTGACGCGGTCCACAGCCCAGCATCGCTCTTCCGCCGCCTGGACGGCGTGCGCGCTCGGAGTGGTCTGGCTCCTCTGTGCCGCCCTCGGAGTACAGGTGGCCGGAGCTCCGGTTGCCTCCACCAGCGCCGCAGCATTCACCCAGCAAGAGGTGGACACCACCCTCGCTGCGGATGACGCCTTCGCGACCGTGCCCGATGGGGCACTGCTGACCGGGCTACGCGGGAAGGACGTCCTTATCGTGTTCGTCGAGAGCTACGGCCGCGTGGCGATCGAGGACTCGGCCGTCTCGCCCGGAGTGATCGACGTCCTCACCCGCGGCACGGACTCGTTGCGGGCCGCGGGCTTTTCTTCACGCAGTGCATTCCTCACCTCGCCAACGTTCGCAGGGATCAGCTGGCTAGCTCACGGCACACTCCAGTCCGGCCTGTGGATCGACAGTCAGCGACGCTACAACCAGCTTCTCCAGACTGACCGTCTCACGCTGAGCGCGGCCTTCAAGCGAGCGGGTTGGCGTACTGTCGCTGCCGCCCCCGCGAACACCGAGGACTGGCCGGAGGGCGCCTCGTTCTACCGCTACGACACGATC
>DASQUF010000493.1:0-13877 GCA_035641435.1 Propionibacteriaceae bacterium
CTCGAGCTGCACTCCGACAACAGACTCAGCTGCGGGGATGAGCGGCAACAGACTCGGTGTTGGTCGGCTGCCGATCCGCAGGTCCGCACTGCTGCCGTGGACTTCCCCGGCTGGATTGCCGCTCCAGCGTCCGAGCTGGGGAACCTGCTCGCCCTTCATCAAGAAGGAGTCAGGGCCGAGCACCGCGTCGTTCCCCATCGTCACGCCGTAATGGACCCAGGCGCCGATTCCTACGGTGCAGCCGGACCCGAGCGCGCTGTAGTCGGACTTGAAGGCACCGTCCTCCTGGGAGTGGCACTGGATCACACTGCCCGCGTTGAGCGTGCAGTGATCGCCGATGGTCGCCAGCGTCTTCTCCGGAACAGAGCAGCCGTCGTCGAAGACTTTCTTGCCGATCCGAACTCCGAGCAGCCGCGACACGACGTTCTTGAACGGCGTGCCGACGAACGCCCTGTCGAGCCGCTGAACCGCAAGCTTCCAGAAGCGTTCGTGCCACCAGAAGTAGGGATCGTAGATCGAGCAGTACTGGGGCCGAAGCGGCCGGAAGCCCGTCGCGGCGCGTTCCACGAAGATGAAGTACGTCAGCGTGAAGAGCGTGAGGGCGATGAACTCCACCACGAGCGCGCCGACTCCGAAGCGACGGTAGAGGTCCGTGACCACCATGGCCAGCATGGTGAGGACAAACAAGTGCATCCACCGCACCAGCAGGGCCAAGGCCAAGGTTCTGAGGTTGTGCCTGTTCTTGGCGGCGAGCTTGCGGCGCAGCTCGTCGGCGCTCCGCACGTCGAGGCTGGTGTCCCGCAGGACCGAGCGGGGGATCTCGAAGCTGGGCGAGCCGAGCAGGCCGACGCCTTCCCGGACGTTCCCGTCGACCGGGACCATGGCCTTGGTCGCGAGAAGACAGTTGTCGCCCGTCTTCGCCTGCGAGGGGTAGGTGATGCTGTTGCCGAGGAAGCTGTGTGCCCCGATCGTCGTTTGGGACACCCGAAAGGACGTGCTCGAGTAGTCGGCATTGTTGATCGAAAGCCCGTCAGCGACCACGGTGCCGCTGCCGACAGCGCTCAAGTAGGGGCTTTCGTGCACCACCGACGTGCCGAAGTTCGACCCGGTCTGCACGACCCTGTTGAGGTTGTACCCGATATACCGCAGGTAGTAGACGATGAAGGAGCTGTCACCGAACAGGTACGTGAAGATCTTGGGATTGGTCAGGCGCCCGATCCTCCGGTGCAGGACGTAATGCATGCCGTACAGGGGGTAGACCTTTTCCGGCTCGATGGCGAGGTTGAGCAGCCGAGGCACACTGCCGACGACCAGCAGACCCAGGATGAGACCGCCGAAAAGCAGCACGAAGGACGCGACCAGAGCGTTGAGGTAGAACGACAATCCGGCGGGAGTCAGATCCGCTGAGTCCAGTAGGGCGGGAATCTGCGGGACCTCCGTCGCTACGACGGCGGCGCCACCAAGCAGAAGGGGCAGCGAGACCAACGTCATGCCCAGGAACTGCAGGACTGGGTACAGCACCCGCCTCAGGGTCCCGCAGTCGGTGGGGTGGACCCACTGGTAGTCGGCCTCGGCCGGCTGCGCTGGAGACCCGTGCCACCGCTCGCCCGCGGGCACCGCCTGACCGGGGTGCAGAGAGGAGGCATGGCCGAGCTGGGCGCGGTCGCCCATCGAGGTCTCGATGTCGAGAACCGTTGCCTCGCTGATGACCACCTCCTTGCCCAAGGTGACCGCGCCGGTCTCGATCCGGCCGGCATGAGCCCGGTAGCAGCTCAGGGAGGCACCCTTACGGATGACGCTGCCGTCGCCGATGGCGAGCAGATCAGTGCACACCGGGATGGTGGGGGTGAAGATCGCGACGCCTTTTCCGACTCGCGCTCCCAAAGCCCTCAGATAGAGCACGTACCACGGCGACCCGACCATGAGAAAGGCGAGGGGGTTCGCCCGGATCAGTGTCTTGACCAGCCAGAAGCGGAAGTAGCCCAGGCTCCAGACGGGAATCTGCTGGCGCTTCCAGCGACCGACGAGGACCCACTTGGCGACGATCGGCAGGACGCAGAGGCTGACGAAGACTCCGCCGCCGAACACGACCGACCGCAGGTAGATGTCGACGCCGCCGGTGCCGGCCGCAACCCAGAGATAGCCGCGGGTCACAACAGTCACGTAAAGCCAGCAGTAGGCGAGGAAGGTCAGGAGCTGCAGCGTCCCGCAGACGAAGTACTGCGCGGTGCTGGCCGGTGGCGTTGCCTCCACCGTTGCCGGAACCGGTGACGCGGTCGTAGACGTAGGTACGGGCAGATCACGGCTGGTGAGAGTCTCCGGGGGGAGAGGCGGTGCAGGGTCGGCGATCGCCGCCGCCAAGCTCTTGATCGTCGGGTGTCGGTAGATGTCCTTCATCGAGACTGACGGCAGGTCCGCTCGCTTCCTGACCCGGGCGCAGAACTGGGCCATCACCATCGAGTCCGCACCGAGGTCGTCGAAGAAGTTGCTCTCAACTGAGACACCGTTGACGTGCACGACCCCGGCCAGTACCTCCGCGAGGGCCGTCTCGACGCGGCTCGTCGGGCCTGCGTGCTGGCTCTCGACGGTTGCCACTTCACCGGAATCAGTCGTTGAGACAGATCGTTCCACTACCGGTGACCTCCCGCCGGACAACACATCCCGCGGTCCTGCTTTCCGTCATCGGTGACGTCCAGCAGGATCTGGCGCACGGCGTGCTGACCTCGGAGGCTTGCTAATCGCCATGTGGTCACCGTGGAGCCAGTCAGCATGATGGCGACTACCAGCAGCACCCGCGCGGTGGGGATGAGCCGTCTGATGGCCGGATGATCAGCCGGACAGTGAGCTGTCCGGTTCTCGCGGCGGGCACGGCAGAGACAGGCTGACGTTCCATGTCATTGCTGTCTGACCAAGCAGACAGCCGAATCACGCACATACATTGCCCCCATGCATGTTGATTGCTCTAGCGCGACTAATGAGAACTTCGGAGCAAGCCCGCACTTGGATTGGCCGAAGTTGCTGGAATGTGAACCAAACTAATCGACACTCGGCCGGATGCAAATGGTTTAGCGGCGGCGTCTTTTGTCGACCTCGACTACTACCTTTCTGGGCCCATGAAGGTCTCAGTCACCGGTGGCGGTCGCACCGGTCGTGCTGGAGGACTCGCAACCTCAGTCCTCTAGCGATCCTTTGGTCGCTAGGCCGCCCTGGCGACGGTGGCCGGCAGTGATCATCGCCCTGGTGCCGGGGGCCGGCCGGCTCGAGTCGCGCCCCGCCGGCTGACAGCCGCTGACCGGGCTGCACCCGACTGCACTCTCGATCCGGTCGTGAGGTGCATCAGCGCACGCTGCCGACCGTGCCCGAGGCGCTGCGCGGTCGGTCGGCGCTGGCGGACTGGCTGGCCCGCGAGAGCGCGGAGCCGTCCTTCGAGTCCGAGACCTACCTGCTGACCGGCCCGGAGGCGGTCACCTACGAGCAGGGCCTCGCGGGCCTCGCGGCCCAGGTGGCGAAGGCACCTGCGCGCGTCCGGGTTTCGTACGCGGCCTTCAGGGCGATCAGTCCGGCCCAGTCTCCGCGACCTCGGCGCCGCCACCATCGAGTCCCTGGGACTATAGCGCCTGCGCGGCCCGGGCGTACCGGCGACTCATCATCGCGAACGCCGCCGCCATCTCCGGCGGACCGTCGACGACGAAGTCGGCCCCCAGCAGGCCCAGCCACATGGCCAGGTCCTCGGGCGTGTCCGAGCCGACGTGGGCCGCGCAGTGCTCGGCGTCGATCTCCTCGACCAGCACCACCGACGGCACCCGGGCGATGATCGCGGCCGCCGGGGCGGAGACCACCGCCCGGGCCCGCACTCGCCACGGCGCCGTCCCGATGGACCGTTCGACGAAGCCGGCCAGGCCGCCGTCCGGCTCCGGGCGGGGCGTGAACCGCGGTCCGTTCGGCGTACGCAGCGTCATCCGGTCCACCCGGAACGTCCGCCAGCCGTCCCGTCGCGGCTCCCAGGCCGCGAGATACCAGCGACCCCGGGTGTGCACCAGCAGATGCGGCTCGGCGGTCCGCCGGCTGATGGCGCCGCTCGCGCTGGCGTAGTCGAAGCGCAGCTGCTCGCGGCCCCGGACCGCGGCGGCGATCGTCGTGAGCACCTCGGCCGGCACCTCCGCAGACGGGGTATCCGGCAGCACCGCGGTCGCCGCCTGCAGCGTGGCCAGCCGGTGGCGCAGTCGCGACGGCAGCACCTGCTCGAGCTTGGTCAGAGCCCGCTGCGCAGTCTCCTCGAAGCCGGCCACCCCGCCGACCGCAGTCCGCAGCCCGACGGCCACGGCCAGTGCCTCGTCGTCGTCCAGCAGCAGCGGCGGCAACGCCGCTCCGGACCCCAGCCGGTAACCGCCGCCAACGCCCGAGACCGCCCCCACGGGATAGCCCAGACTGCGTAGCCGATCGATGTCGGTCCGCACCGTCCGGGTGCTGACGTCCAGCCGCGCGGCCAGCTCGGGACCGGTCCAGTCGGGCTTCACCTGGAGCAGGGACAGCAGCCGCAGCAGCCGGGCCGAGGTGTTCAACATGGCCCCATTCTCGTCGCCATCGCGGAAGCGAACCTTCCGCGATTGTTTCTAGCGTCGAGCCATGACCGATACCACCGAGATCCGCCCGTTCCGGATCGACATCGCCCAGACCGACCTCGACGACCTGCACGGCAGGATCGCCCGCACCCGCTGGCCGCGGCACCCGTCCGGCGACGACTGGGCCCGCGGCGTACCGCTGAACTACCTGCAGGAACTGGCCCGGTACTGGGCCGACGAGTTCGACTGGCGCGCTCAGGAGAGCCGGCTGAACGAGATCCCGCAGTTCGTGACCACCCTCGACGGCCAGGACATCCACTTCCTGCACGTCCGCTCGGCCCAGCCGGACGCGCTGCCGCTGATCCTGACCCACGGCTGGCCCAGCTCGCCGGTCGAGTTCCTGAAGGTGATCGGACCGCTGACCGACCCCGGCGCCCACGGCGGCGACCCCGCCGACGCCTTCGACGTCGTCATCCCGTCGCTGCCCGGCTACGGGTTCTCCACCCCAGTCGCCGAAGCTGGCTGGGGCAACCTGTTCCGGGTCGCCTCAGCCTGGGCGGAGCTGATGCGCCGCCTCGGCTACACCCGCTACGCCGCCCAGGGCACCGACGCCGGCGCCGGGGTGGCCGGCCTGCTCGGCATGGTCGACCCCGAGCACCTGGTCGGCATCCACCTGACGGGGACCTCGGCCGCGATGCCGTTCGGGCCGCCGATCGAGCTCGACGGGTTGGCGCCCGAGGACCGCGTACGCGCGGAGCATTTCAACGCCATGCAGGTCGACGGGCTGGGCTACCTGCACCTGCAGGCGACCCGGCCGCAGACCCTCAGCTACGCCCTGACCGACTCCCCCGTCGCCCAGCTGGCCTGGATCGTGGAGAAGTACAAGGAGTGGACACATCCGTCGACCGCGCTGCCGGAGGACAAGCTCGACCGGGACCAGATGCTCACGAACGTGAGCATCGCCTGGTTCAGCGGCGCAGGCGGATCCTCGGCCCACGCCACGTACGAGGGGATGCAGGTCTACCGGCAGCTGGCCGCCTCCTGGGCCGAGAGCGGCGGCGGTCACGAGATGCCGGCCGGCCCACCCACCGGCTACGCCGTCTTCGCCGGCGACGACACCATCCGGTCGCTGGTCGACCCGGCCGGGGCGGTCACCCACTGGTCGAACTTCGACCGCGGTGGGCACTTCCCGGCCATGGAGGTCCCCGACCTGCTGGCCGGGAACGTACGGGAGTTCTTCCGGCCGTTGCGCTGAGGCGGCGCAGATCGTCAGGCCTGGGTACGCCTTCACCAGCGATGTGCGAACCTGGGAGTAGGCCACATCCAGGCCTGACGGCAGATCCCGTCCGGACAACCCGGAGGCAGTAGGAATGTTCGAAGAAGCACAGCTCTACGCACCCGTGACGCGTGGCGACGATGGCGGCGTCACCGTTCATCTCGGGGACAACCACCCCGGCGCGGTCGACCCGGAGTACCGCGCTCGGCGCAACGCGCTCGCCGCACTGGCCCTGGAGTGGCAGCCCGGCACGCCGCCACCAACCGCCGACTACACCGAGGAGGAGCACGACGTCTGGCGCATCGTCTGTGCCGAGCTGCACGGCCTGCACGAGCGGCTGGCCTGTGCCACCTACCTCGAGGGCAAACAGCGGCTCGGCCTACCCGAGGCCCGGATCCCACAGCTCACCGAGGTCAACGAGCTGCTCGGGCCGCTGACCGGGTTCCGCTACGTGCCCGCGGCCGGGCTGGTCGAGCTGGCCCAGTTCTACGGGTCGCTGGCCGACGGCATCTTTCACTCGACGCAGTACGTCCGGCACCACTCGGTGCCGCTCTACACGCCCGAGCCGGACGTGCTGCACGAGGTCTTCGGCCACGGCAACTGCCTGGCCCACGACCGGTTCGCCGCGCTCTACCGGGCCGCCGGAGATGCCGTCCGCCGGGTGGAGACCGAGGACGCGCTGGAGTTCATCTCCAAGGTGTTCTGGTTCTCACTCGAGTTCGGGGTGATCCGCGAGGGCGGGACGATCCGCTGCTACGGCGCCGGCCTGCTCTCCTCGTACGGGGAGATCCAGCAGGTCGCCCAGGCGGACCTGCGGCCGCTGGACATCGCCCGAATGGGTGTGCAGACCTACGACATCACCCACTACCAGCCGATCCTGTTCTGCGGCGAGGGGTTCGGTGAGGTCGAGGACGTGGTCGGCACGTTCTTCACCGAGGTGGACGACGAGATGGTCAGCCGGCTGCTGCACGACGCGTCCGCGCCGGCCTGAGCAGACCGATTGCAGAATCTCCCTCCACAGCGGCGGCGATGTCGGAACCCCCGCCTGAGCCGCGGAGGGATCCGCCGACTGGCGGGAGATTCTGCGAAGGCCGGGCTGCCAACTCGCCGGGCTCCGGCGAAACCCGATGCACCACGAGCGACCATTAGGCTGAGCGTCCGTGATCACCTCCATCGTCATGGTCTCCTGTGACACCGCACGGATTCCCGAGGTCGCCGAGACGATCGCCGACCTCTCTGCCGTCAGCGAGGTCTACTCGACCACCGGCGCCATCGACCTGATCGCGATCGTGCGGGTCCGCGAGTTCGATGAGGTCGCCGAGGCCATCGCCGGCAAGATCGCCAAAGTCCCCGGGGTTCAGCACACCGAGACCCACATCGCCTTCCGGGCCTACTCCCGGCACGACCTGGAACAGGCGTTCGCCATCGGAAGCTGAGCCGCCGCCCAGGGCCATGGGCCACGTCGAGAGGACGCGGCGGATCTTGGTGCTCTAACCGCGGACGGTGCCGCGGACCTCGCCGAGGCGTACGCCGCCGGACGTCGCCGCCCGCATCACCACCTCGTCGCCGTCCTCCAGGAAGGTGTGCGGCTGGCCCCCGAGGTCGAGCGGCTCGGTGCCGTTCCAGGTCAGCTCGAGCAGGCTGCCGCGCTGCTTCGCCTCCGGGCCGGAGACGGTGCCGGAGCCGAACAGGTCGCCGGTCCGCAGCGAGGCGCCGTTCACGGTCAGGTGGGCGAGCATCTGTCCCGGCGTGTAGTACATCGCCGCGTACGGGCAGGTGGCGACGTGGTGCCCGTTGATGCTCACCTCGACGTCGATGGCGTAGCCGGAGCTCGGCCCGGTCAGGTAGGGCAGCAGCTCCGGCTCGGGTCTCGGCGGGTCGATCTCGGCGTCGTCGAGCGCGGCCAGCGGCAGCACCCACGCTGAGATGGACGTGGCGAAGCTCTTGCCCAGGAAAGGCCCGAGCGGCACGTACTCCCAGGCCTGCAGGTCGCGGGCCGACCAGTCGTTGAGGACCACCACGCCGAAGACATGGTCGCGGAAGCGGTCGACTGGCACCGGCTGCCCGAGCGTTGAGCCGACGCCGACCACCCAGCCCAGCTCGGCCTCGATGTCCAGCTTCGCGCTCGGCCCGAACTGCGGCGCCGGGTCGCTCGGGGCCTTGACCTGGCCGTGCGGCCGGGCCACGTCGGTGCCCGAGACCACCACCGTGCCGGCCCGGCCGTGGTAGCCGATCGGCATGTGCTTCCAGTTCGGGGTCAGCGGCGGACCGTCCGGCCGGAACATCCGCCCGACGTTGCTCGCGTGGTGCTCCGAGGCGTAGAAGTCGACGTAGTCGGCGACCTCGATGGGCAGATGCAGCTGCACGTCGTCCAGCGGGACCAGGTGCGATTCCATCACCTCGGCGCGGGTCAGCAGCCGCTGCAGCGCGCGGCGGGTCGACGCCCACGCCTCCGGACCCTGCGCCAGAAACGCATTGAGACTGGGTTGCGCGAAGTGGGCCGGGTCTACCTCGCCGCCCTGGAGGGCCGCGCCCACGTCGAGCACCCGCTCGCCGATCGCGACCCCGACCCGGGGTGCCTGTCCGGGTCGGGCGAAGACCCCGTACGGCAGCTCATTGGTGAAGCCGCTCACGCGGGCTCCTCGACCAGGCCGAGAGCGACCAGGTCGTGCACGGGATCGAGTACGCCGCAGCAGCCGAAGCTGCGGAACCGGCGGCGAACCCGGGCGACGGTGGCGTCGCTCCAGGCGGATATCTCGGTCGGGTCGGCGTCGCGCAGCACGTCGACCGCATCGGCCACGGACGCCCCCTCGACCAGCGCTTCGACCGCGGCGAGCAGGTTCAGGAACCCGTGCTGGACCGGCCGCCCCCGGTCGGCTCCCGATGTCGGCCGGGCGTGGTGCAGACCGGCCGTGGCCTTGAACGCCAGGTCGGCCTCGACCAGCACGCGAAGCTGCTCGGCCAGCTGGGCGTACGACGGGGTGCCGGAGTTGTCCGGGCTGCCGGTACGGATTTTGCCCAGCAGTCCGGCCGCCTCGACCTTCTCCACCGCCCGCTCCCAGCCCGGCGCGTACGGGACCTCCACGAAGACGGCGATCTCCTCGTCCAGCTCCCCCGCGGCCGACGCGACCCGGGCGGCGTTGCCGGCGAGATCGTCCAGGTCGCGCAGCGCCGACTCCACCGCCACGACGTGTACGCCCGACACGTCGCGGTTCGCCAGGCTCACCAGCCCGCCCGCTCCCCCGGTGTTGATCACGCTGACGTTCAAGGTGCCCGGGGCATCGACAGGCTCAGCCCGCATCAGTGCGCCCTGTGCCTGTCGAAGGGCCTGGTCGGGCACCACCAGCGGCCCGATCATGGGCGCGTACCAGGCCTGCCGATGCTCGAGGTGGGCGCGGACCGCGTCGGCCGCCAGGGCGTTGCCCGGCGGGAACATGGCCGCGTCATCCACCAGTCCGGCGAAGAGAGCGGCGGGCGCAGACACGCTGGCACCTTAGTCCCGACCGCAGCAGAGTTACCCTGCCCCTATGGCGTACTACCGCAGCGTTGGGGAGGTTCCGCCGAAGCGTCACACCCAGTTCCGCCAGCCGGACGGGAGTCTGTACGCCGAGGAGCTGATGGGCGAGGAGGGCTTCTCGTCGGACTCGTCCCTGCTCTACCACCGAAGCATCCCCTCGGCGATCTGCAGCTCGCGACCGTGGGAGCTGTCCGACCGCTCTACCGTCCCTAACCATCCGCTCCGGCCGATGCACCTGCGGCTGCCGGAGCTGTTCGCCGACAGCGACCCGGGCACCGTCGACCACGTCACCGGGCGCCGGCTGGTGCTCGGCAACGGCGACGTCCGCATCTCCTATGCGGTGGGCGCGAAGCCGTCGCCGCTGTACCGCAACGCGATCGGCGACGAGTGCGTCTACATCGAGTCGGGCCGCGGCACCGTCGAGACAATGTTCGGCGCGCTGCCCTTCCGCGACCGCGACTACGTGCTGCTGCCGCGGGCGACGGTGCACCGGTGGATCCCGGAGGGCGTGGTCAAGGCGTACGCGATCGAGGCCAACTCGCACATCGCGCCGCCGAAGCGCTACCTGTCCCGATTCGGGCAGCTGCTCGAGCACAGCCCCTACTGCGAGCGCGACCTGCACGGCCCGACCGAGCCGCTGCTCATCTCCGACGACGAGGTCGAGGTCTACACGCTGCACCGCGGACCCGGTCCGGGCGGGGTGGCGGGCTCGATCGTCACCGCGACCACGCACCCGTTCGACGTGGTCGGCTGGGACGGCTGCCTCTACCCGTTCACGTTCAACGTCGACGACTACGAGCCGATCACCGGGCGGGTGCACCAGCCGCCGCCGGTGCACCAGGTGTTCGAGGGGCACAACTTCGTGGTCTGCAACTTCGTGCCGCGCAAGGTCGACTACCACCCGCTGGCCATCCCGGTGCCCTACTACCACTCCAACGTCGACTCCGACGAGGTGATGTTCTACTGCGGCGGCGACTACGAGGCGCGGAAGGGGTCCGGCATCCAGCTCGGCTCGATCTCCCTTCACCCGGGCGGACACTCGCACGGACCGCAGCCGGGCGCGGCCGAGGCGTCGATCGGCAAGGAGTACTTCGACGAGCTGGCCGTCATGGTCGACACCTTCCGGCCGCTGGAGCTGGGCGAGGGCGGCCGGGCCTGCGACGACGGCCTCTACGCCACCAGCTGGCACCGCGCGCTGCGGCCTTGACCGGCTTACGCCGGCCTGCAGCTTCCCGGGTATACCCGGGAGACTGGCACTGTGCCCGCGAAACTTGATGGGTACGGTGCCGGTTTCCCGGGTATACCCGGGAAACTGCGACGGCGCTAAAAGCCGGTGAGGCGGGCCGGCAGACCGAGGAAGGCGCCGTAGCGCTCAGCGGCGTCATGGATCGCCTCCACCTCGTCGGTCTGGAGCTCGCGCAACGGCGTGAGGGCGAAGTCCACCCGGTCCTTGCCCAGCGTTCGCTTCATCCATGCGACGAGCTGGCCGTCGACCAGCGCCATGCCGACGGACGGCTCCCGCGTACGCGGCACCAGACCGGCGGAATCCAGCACGTAGCGGGAGTCCTGGTAGCCGCGGTACATCTCGTCCAGCACCTGGAGCAGATGCCCCCGCGGCTCCTGACCGGCGGCCGGCGGGTTCCCCGGAGCGTGCCAGTAGGTGCGCCCGTCGTGCTCGAAGTGGTCGAGCTCGTCCTGCACCGCGTTGAGGCCGACGCGAACGTCGGTCACCGTAAGGGTCGCCCAGTAGGCGAGGTCCTTCTCAGTCGCCGGGCCGTGACCGGTGAAGTAGCGGCGAGCCAGCTCCGCCAGTGCCTCGTCCCGCTCCAGGCGCCGCGGCTCGGGCACCCGGTCGCTCAGCAGCGCGTAGGTGTGCTGACCGTCGGCGGGCTTGCCGCTGCAGATGAGCGTCTTCAGCTCGAGGTGGGCGAGCAGGATCATCAGCAGGTGCCCGTTGGCAGTCACCCCGCGAGCGGCCAACGCCTCCGCCAGCTGGCTCCGGGTCAGGTCGCCCTCAGTGGCCAGGCTGTCCAGCACCGCGGCCGTCGCCCGATCGAGCGCCTGGTCGTCGAGCTCGGTGAGCTGCTGGGCGGTGACCCTGAGCACCCGCGGCCTGGTGACCTCGATGAGCCAGACGATGTCCTCCGCGCGGACGTAGTGCCAGGTCGGGCGAAGCACGTGGGTCCGCAGCACCGCTCCGGAGTCGAGCAGGCCGCCGAGGTCGGACGGGTCCGGGCTCTCCGTCCGGCCGGCGACCGCCCACGCGGACTGGCTGGGGTTCTCGGCCTGGACGGCCAGCAGGTGCCCGACCAAATCTCCGGCCGAGGCCGCGTGCGGGCGAGTCAGGCGCTGGCTCCGCAGCCGCCAGCGGGCGATGTCAGCGTCGGTCAGAGGCATGGGTCCACCTTGGCGGATCAGCGGGCACTCTGCCGGACCAGTGGCTCGGTGCGGTAGCCGATCAGCTCGGTGAGACCGATCAACGTCACCGACCGGACCACCGACGGGTCGGTGACCATGGCGTCGATCACCCGCTGCAGGTCGGCGTTGGACCGGGCGACGATCCGGCACCACAGATCACCGCTGCCGGTCACCGTCCAGCACTCCAGCACCTCCGGGATCCGGGCCAGCCGGTCGCTGATGTCGGTGCGGCCCTCGTGCTGCAGGATCTCCAGCGTGACGAACGCGGTCACCGCATAGCCCAGCGCCGCCGGCGAGATCCGTGGGGCCCAGGACGTCACCACCCCGTCCCGCTCCAGCCGATCGAGCCGGGCCTGCACCGTGCCGCGGGCGACCTTCAGCCGCCGGCTCGCCTCGAGTACGCCCACCCGCGGCTCGGTGCTGAACAGGTCCAGGATCCGCCCGTCGAGCTCGTCAATCCGACTGGTCATTCTGCCTCTTCTCGAGCGCTCATTATCCGCTCCTACTGCGCATTCTGTCCAGTGCTGGCGACTTCGATTGCGCAACTTGTCGATCCCGATCACCCTTGGGCCATGACGGACGTGCTCACCTCCCACGCACTCACCTCCGACGAGTTCCTGGCCGGCCTGGACGCCGAGCAGCTGCGCCAGCTGGTCGGCCTGGTCGACTACGACGAGGCCGCCGACCCGTTCCCGGTGACCGGCTGGGATGCCGTCGTCTGGGTGGTCGGCAACGCAACCCAGACCACCCACTTCTTCGTCTCCGCCTTCGGTATGGAGCTGGTCGGCTACGCCGGACCGGAGACGGGCGTCAAGGACCACAAGGCGTACGTCCTCCGCAGCGGCGCCTGCCGCTTCGTGATCAAGGGCGGCGTGACCCACGACAGCCCGCTCTTGGACCACCATCGCGCCCACGGCGACGGGGTGATCGATATCAGCCTGGAGGTGCCCGACGTCGACCAGTGCGTCCGGCACGCCCGGTCCGTCGGTGCCCGGGTGGTGGTTGAGCCGCACGACCTGACCGACGAGCACGGCACGGTCCGGCTGGCCGGCATCGCCGCGTACGGGGACACCGTGCACACGCTGGTCGACCGGTCCCGGTACGACGGGGTGTACCTGCCCGGCTACGTGCCGCGTACGTCGACCTACACCAAGCGGCCGGGCGCGCCGAAGCGGATCTTCCAGGCGCTGGACCACGTGGTCGGCAACGTCCGGCTGGGCGAGATGGACGAGTGGGTGGCCTTCTACAACCGGGTGATGGGCTTCACCAACATGGCCGAGTTCATCGGCGACGACATCGCCACCGACTACTCCGCGCTGATGAGCAAGGTGGTGGCCAACGGCAACCACCGGGTGAAGTTCCCGCTGAACGAGCCGGCGGTCGGCAAGCGGAAGAGCCAGATCGACGAGTACCTGGAGTTCTACGGCGGCCCGGGTGCGCAGCATCTGGCGCTGGCCACCAGCGACATCCTCGGCGCCGTCGACGCGATGAGGGCCGAGGGCGTGGAGTTCCTGGAGACCCCCGACTCCTACTACCTGGATCCGGAACTGCGGGCCCGGATCGGCAAGGTGCGGGTACCGATCGAGGAGCTGCAGGCGCGGGGCATCCTGGTCGACCGGGACGAGGACGGCTATCTGCTGCAGATCTTCACCAAGCCGATCGGCGACCGGCCGACGGTGTTCTTCGAGCTGATCGAGCGGCACGGCTCGCTGGGCTTCGGCAAGGGCAACTTCAAGGCGCTGTTCGAGGCCATCGAGCGCGAGCAGGAGCGCCGCGGAAACCTCTAGGCCGCCCCGCTCACCGCCGGCGGCTCGACCGTGTCGACCCGGGGATCGAAGGGCTGGGGTGCGCGCCCGCCGTTCAAGTAGAAGCTCAGCGCGTCGACGGTTCGCTCGGCCGCGCGACCGTCGCCATAGGGGTTGATCGCCCTCGCCATGGCCCGGTACGCCGACTCGTCTCGGATCAGCGAGCGGACCGCGTCCACGATCGCCGTCGGTGACGTCCCCACCAACCGGGCCGTGCCCGCCTCGACCGCTTCTGGCCGTTCGGTCGAGTCACGCATGACCAGTACCGGCTTCCCCAGGCTGGGCGCCTCCTCCTGCAC